>CABMPA010000028.1 GCA_902388315.1 uncultured Megasphaera sp.
GGTCCATAATGGACAGATTGTTGAAATTACGATGTAAAGGAGAAATTACCATGGAATTACAATATGGACCCAATAAAATCTGGATGGAAAATGAAGCTGGAACGGTCGTAGCTGAAGTAGACTTCGTCGAACGGGAAGACGGCAATTACGACATTGTCCACACCTTTGTCGACGATAGCCTGCGCGGCCAAGGTGCCGCTGGCAAACTCGTCAAAGCCGCAGCTGACGAAATACGGCGGCGCCATAAAAAAACAGCCACCAGCTGCTCCTACGCCGACGCCTGGTTCCGCCGTCACAAAGACGAACAGGATTTGCTTGGTTGAGGGCTTGTCGCACGAAGGCTTCTGCCATCAGGCGGAGTCCCTTTCTCTTTAATGTTTGAGGTTTGATGTATGATGTTTTAAGCGATGGCTTTTAAATTTTGCCCCATCGACATCAAACATCAAACTCTCAGCTTCAAACTCAAAAAAAACGCGCTGTCTTTGCAGGACAGGGCGTTTTTTTTTTCTTACCGAAGGACTTTCACCCGTTCTTCGATGGGTACTTTTACGATGGGTTTTGGCGGTTCTGTGGGATGGCCGAAGGGCATCTGAGCGATGAGCTGCCATTCTTTGGGGACGCCTGTGAGTTTTTTGACTTCGTCGTCGATGAGGGGGTTATAGTGCTGGAGGTTGACGCCGAGGCCCAGGTCGGTCAGGGCGGTCCAGACGGCGAACTGCATCATGCCATTGGCCTGCTGGGCCCAGATGGGGAAGTTCTTGGCGTAGAGCGGGAACTGGGAGGCCATGTTGTCGACGATGGTCGTGTCGTCGAAGTAGAGGACCGTGCCATAAGCTGCGGCGAAGGAATTAATCTTGGCTTCTGTCGTGGCGAAGTTGGCCGGCGGGACGATCTTGCGGAGTGTATCCATGGTGATTTTCCAGATGGCATCGTGCGTTTCACCAAAGGCGATGACGGCTTTGCCGGACTGCATATTGAAGGCCGACGGCACTTCGCGGACGACGTCTTCGATGGTCTTGGTGATAGTTTCCTGGGAGACCGTGACGTCTTTGCTGAGGGTATAGTTTGTGCGCCGGTTGGTGACGGCTGTGATGAAGTTATTCATGGTGAAAGGCACCTCCTGAATTTACAAACGTTTTATTAATTGATATTAATTATTAAATAATTACTGGTTAAAGTATAACATAGTGTAGGGATGAAGTCAAGAATCTCATCCTCTTGACAACAGGGCTTTTTTCATGATATTATTTATACATTGCGTAAGCAAAATTTAATTTTTTGAATTACTAATATGAGGTGATGTAGAAAATGGCAACGAGGAGAGACCCGCGTTTTAAGGAATGTCGCCGGTTCGGAGTTAATGTGTACGGACACCCTAAGGCATTAAAACGCGTACGTAAAGATCAGCGTCAGAAAAAAATGTCTGAATATGGCACACAGTTATTGGAAAAACAGAAACTTCGCGCATACTACAATTTGCTCGAACGTCAGTTTGTCCGTTATTATGATAAAGCCAAGAAGATGGAAGGCGTTACTGGCCAGAACATGCTGAAATTGCTGGAATGCCGTTTGGATAACCTGGTATACCGTATCGGTTTTGCAAACTCCATCCGCCAGGCACGTCAGATGGTCAACCACGGCCACATCCTGGTCAATGGCAAACGCTGCGACATCCCGTCGGCACACGTTAAAGTTGGTTCCGTCATCGCTTTGAAAGAAGCTTCCCGTTCCAACGAAATGTACAAAAAATCCTTCCAGGAATTGAAGACTTTCGATGTACCGTACATCGAAAAGAACTTCGACGGCTTCGAAGGCACACTTACCCGTATGCCTGAACGCGACGAAATTCCGGTAGAAATCAACGAAACACTGATCGTCGAATTGTACTCCAAATAAGAGTTGTTTGATGATGAAAAAAAAGGCGCTGTCGCATGAAGACAGCGCCTTTTTGAGCATTAAGTTTGCAGTTTATAGTTTTTAGTGAGTGGTTTTATAAAGCAAAGGGACTACGCATGATAATATATAAGATTTCATGCGATAGTCCCTTTTTATTCGCCGTCCCTGAGAAGGAACGGGTCTTTTCGGCCCGCAAGGGGCTGACTGTAAGGAAGCGCAAGGCGGCTGCCGAAACGGACAGCAGAGATGGGACCACGAAGTGGGGGAAGGGTTTCTTTGCAGGGGAGCCACGAACTACTGTCCCTCAGAGAAGTCCAGGCCCTTGTCGGTGGCGTAGTACGTGCCTGGTTTTTCGCCGGCTTCTACGTAGCCTTTTTTCATCAAGTCGTCGATGAGGGCCAGATCCGGTGTTCCAGGGGCGAACATTTCTTCCGGTGTCCCTTCTTCGCGTTCGACAGCGGCGATGAGGGCGGCTTCTTTGTCGTCTGTCGTCGGCGCTTTTTGAACGTATGTCAGTTCGGGCAGGAACATGGGATATTCCTTGTGGGCTGTGAGAAAGAAACGGCCGATGGCGATGGCCCGGCTCAACAGGTTGCCTTCTTCCGTTTCGATGTCCATTTCATCGCAGATGACATCGAGCTGGTTCGATGGGAAGTGGTAGAGTTTCTTGGCGACTTCCAGTGTATCGGCATAGCGGAAATCGGGAGCCTCGATGCCGTAGATGTGCAGGGCGTGAGTCAGGCAGCCCATGACGAAGGGTGCATTGTGGGCGACCAGGGTCTGGCCTTCGATGAGGTTTTTCAGGCCGGCCTGCCAGTATTCACCGAATTCATCGGCTTTCGAGAGTTCATCCCACTGGTAGCGGCCTTTGACGGCAGATAAGTTGTTTTCTGGCGGACGGACGTAGAAATACCGCGTATCCTTGAGCTCGCCGTGATCGAATTCAGCCAGGGCCAGGAGACAGATCGAATAAGGCTGTTCGTTGGCCAGTTCCAGGGCGACGGCTGTGAAGTGCTGCGGAAAACGGCGCAGTTTCCCTTTTTCTTCGATGGGATATTTGTAATAGCCGTTATTGGGCTTGATGTCGTACTGGTGCAGGTTGGCGACTTTGACGTGTTCCTTCTTGGCCAGCTCCTCCTGGACCTTGGCTTTGTGCCGCCGTTTGCGCAAGGCTGATGTGAGGGAGTAGAGGACAGCGGCGATGAAGACGATTGTGACGATTGTCGTGATGATGTGGATCAGGGAATCCATGAAATATCAAATCCTTTTCAATAATTTTTGAAGCTTATTCTTGGAAAAAGTTCATGTCGTAACAGGTCCGGAACGCGCGGTTAGCCGCATTGCCGTTGGCTGACAGGCGGTCTGTCGTCTTGACTTCCGGATTGGGCAGGGCCAAAGTGGACAGCACGTTGCCCTGCAGGTCGTAGCTGACGTCGCCGAGGGTCTGTGTTTTTACGGTCTGGGCTTTAAAATTGTAGAAGAAATTGTTATCATAACCTTGGACACTATTATTGGCATAGTCATAGGTCACAACCGTAGCCCGGATGATGTAATACGGCGGGTCGTAGCGGACGGATTGGATCGTATTCATATCGATATACGATTCGGTCGTGTCATCGTGGCCGACCTGGACGAAGCGGGGGTTGTCATCGAGGAATGTGGCAGATGCCATAAAACTGAAGACGCAGGCAAATGTGACTGCCAGAGCGGCAATTTTTTTGAACATAAGACATACTTCCTTTCCCTGTCTCTTCCAATCGAGGCAGTTTATAAATATATTATATCGGAATCATGAAACATTACAAGAACGTATATTTTTCAAGTAGGACTTTTGCCCTTTCAGGTCGAATAGTATACTTATAAGAGGTGATCATATTGGATGTGATATATATTGGACTGCCATTCTTCTTTTGGCAGGAAGACGAGTCGGAACACGGCCTCGATGTCCATGTGACGGAAGGGTTCCAGAAACTGGATTTCCACGTGTACCCCCTCAATGCCGGCGATAATGCGGAAGAAATCTGTTCCGCCTATAACTGGCATACGTCTTTTGTCGATGAAGAAGCGGATATGGCCCCGTCGGAAGAATTTATTTCAGAGCATGTATTATGGGAAGACTTCCGCCTGCTGTACATTTCGGCAGCAGCGGCTACTTCGGACGATGAGTACACGCAGTTCGTCTGTTACACGGCAGAGCAGGCCAGAGAGAGCGGCCTCATCGTGGCAGCCGAAGTCGTGGACTGCGATTCTGACGAAGATGACCCGTATCCATGGCGGGAGAAGGCGACGATCCTATGGTCCCGCAGCGAGGTCCTGCCCGCAGGCGGGCCGGCCTGTGCGCTCCGCCTGGCCCTGGGCAACGGTATTACCGTTGTCAGTCAGGGCCTGGAACGGACCTATGACAAGCGGGTCGTCAGTGAATGTTTCATCCCTGCGTTCTTACAAGGATTGCTGGAAGGGCGCGATCCCTTTTCCATCATAGAATCTTATGTGTCCTAAGTTAGGAGGTTATTCATCTTGAACAGTAAAAAAATGGAAGAACATCCCTTGCGGGCGGCGATTCTCACCATCAGCAACAGCCGCACTTTTTCAGACGATACGAACGGCCTGCTCATCCAGTCGGCCCTGGCCAACTATGGCCATCAGGTCGTCGACTATCAGATTGTAAAAGACGACAAGGCCGAAATCGAACGCCATCTCCATGAATGGGTATGCAGCGTCGACCTGGTCATCACCAGTGGGGGTACGGGCCTGGCCAAGCGTGACGTGACCATCGAAACGGTGGAACCCCTGTTCGATAAAAAAATACCGGCTTTCCAGTCGATGATGACGTATTTCGCCTATCGCCGGGCCTGCGGGGTCCAGGCCATGGCCTACCGGACGACGGCCGGTATCATCCACCAGTGCCAGGTCTACTGCCTGCCGGGCCTGCCGAGCCTCATCAAGATCGGCATGGAAAAGGTCATTTTGCCGGAAGTCTTTCATTTGTATTCGGAAATCAAGAAGTAAATGGATACGTCTAAAATCATACTTGTCACCGGCGGGGCGCGGAGTGGTAAGAGCGCCTTTGCCGAACGCTATGCTGCCGCCCTTCCCGGGCGGCATGCTTATGTGGCGACGGCCCGCATCTTCGATGAGGAAATGGCCCGGCGCATCGCCATCCACCGTCAGCGCCGCCCGTCATCATGGCAGACCTGGGAGATACCGGAAGACCTGCCGGCGACGATGGAACGGCTGTGCCGCTCGTCGGATGTGGTCCTCGTCGATTGTCTGACCCTCTATTTTTCGAATTATCTCTTTGCCCACGACGGCGAAGGCGATGAAGCTGTCATCGACGGTGCCCTGGAAGAATTACAGGCCGTCATGGCGGCGTTCCGCCGTGCTGGCGTGACGGCTGTCCTGGTTACCAACGAACTGGGCTGCGGCATCGTGCCTATGGAACACCTGAGCCGCCTGTACCGCGACCTCATCGGCAAAATCAACCAGGCTGCCGCAGCTGAAGCCGATGAAGTCTACTTATCGGTCTGCGGCATTACAACAGAGCTGAAACATCAGGCTGTCTGCCTGCCGGAGGTGAAACGATGAAAGCCTTTCTTATCGCTTTGCAGTTCTTATCGCGCATCCACCTGGCTTCGCAGAGCATCTGGCGCGATGAAGATTTTGGCCGGTCCGTTTTGTTCTTTCCTCTCGTCGGCTTGATCATCGGCCTGCTTTTGGCGGCGCTCTACGGAGCGTCGTCTTTCCTTTTCGATGCTTTTGGCCGGTCGGCCCTGGTCGTCGCCTTCTGGTTCTACCTGACCGGCGGCCTCCACGCCGATGGCTATATGGATACGGCAGACGGTCTCTTTTCCGGCCGCAGCCGGGAACGGATGCTGGAAATCCTCAAGGACAGCCGCGTCGGCGCCGGCGGTGTGACGGCTTTTGTCTTCCTGGTTCTCTTGAAAGTGGCCTTTCTCAGCCAGCTGGCGCCGGACATCGCTATACCGGCCCTCATCGGCATCCCGGCTGCGGCCCGCTTTGGGACTTTGATCAGTATCTTCCAGTTTCCCTATGCCCGCGAGCAGGGGCTGGGAAAGGCTTTCGTCACCTATGCGCCAGCCCATGCCGCAGGGAAAGCTTTTGTACTGGCCCTGGTGCCGATTTTCCTTTGCGGGCCCCTTTACCTGGCCCTGTTGGGGGCGGCCATGCTGCTGTCCCTGTGGGCTAACAGCCGCATCAGCCGGAAATTGGGCGGCGTCACGGGCGATACCTATGGTGCCGTCCTCGAAGGCAGCGAAATGGCCCTGCTCCTGGTGACGGCTGTCGGTAGCAAGCTGGCTGATTTCTTGTTATAATGGAAGGGCATGAATGTTGAATTATTTATAGGGAATACTGGAGGATTACGATGATAAAATTATATTTAGCGCGTCATGGCGAAACAGAAGGCAATGTCCAGCAGTGGTATCAGGGGTCGACGGATGTCCCACTCAATGAACATGGGCTGGAACAAGCCAAGTGCCTGGGAGAATTTTTCCGCCATGTCCATCTCGATGCCGTCTATAGCAGTACGCTCCAGCGTGCCAAAGTGACGGCTGAATGTGTGGCTGCACCGCATCATTTGGATGTCGTCGCTTATGATGAATTGAAGGAAGCCGACTTCGGTGTCTGGGAAGGCCATACGTATCAGGAAATCACGACCCAGTGGCCCGGTGAACTGGAAGCGGTCTATGCGTCGGACGGGACCCTGCCGGCCCGGGGCGGTGAATCATTCTGTCAGGTCCGGGACCGGACACTGAAGAAGACGCGGGAAATCCTGTCGCATCACAAAGATGGCGACAGTGTCTTCATGGTTTCCCACGGGGCGGCTATCCGCTGCCTGCTCTTCGGCCTGCTGGGACTCGATATGAAGCGTATCTGGTGCTTCCAGCAGTTCAATACGGCCTTTAACATCATCGAATATTACGGCGACCGCAATGTCATGACCCTCATGAACTGCACCCAGCATCTGGAAGGCCTGACGGGATACCAGCCCCAGTGGGACAAGATGCCGTCGCTCTAAGGAGGCATTATGGCAAAGACAATGCGCGTCGATAAGCTCCTGGGCCATACGGGCTGGGGGACACGGCGGGAACTCAAGGAATTGTGCAAAGGCGGTCATGTGACCATCAATGGCGCTGTTTGCCGCGACAGCAGCCAGAAAGTCGACCCGGCAGCGGATGTAATCGCCGTCGATGGCCAGGCCGTGAGCTACGAAGAACATATTTATCTTATGCTCTATAAACCAGCTGGCGTCGTATCGGCGACGGAAGACAACGTATCACCGACGGTTATCGGCCTCTTGCCGCGTCAGTATCAGGGAGCCGGCCTGTTCCCGGTCGGACGGCTCGATAAAGATACGACAGGACTCCTGCTCATCACCAATGACGGGACCTGGGCCCATGGTATTACGTCGCCGAAGAAGCATATGGACAAGATCTATGATGCCGGCGTCGAAGGCGATATACCGGCGGACCTGGGGGAACGCTTCGCGGCTGGTATCGTCCTCGACGATGGCCTGCACTGCCTGCCGGCCCAGGCCGTTCAGACCGGGCCGCAGTCGCTTACCGTCGTCGTCCAGGAAGGGAAATTCCACCAGGTCAAGCGCATGTGTGCCGCTGTCGGCCTGAAAGTCGTCCGGCTGCACCGCCGGTCCATCGGCAGCGTCGTCCTGGATGCCCGGCTGGAGCCGGGCCAGTTCCGTCCTCTCACTGTAGCTGAACGGGAAGCCTTGAAAGGCCGGAGCCGGTGATTTGGAATTTCGTCTTTTCAGCAGGCTGAAAATATGGTATTATAAAATATGATTGAATTAATATAGGGTGATACTATGATAGAACAACGAATCGCCCGCCTGCGTACCTTCCTGCAGGAACACGATGCAGACGGCGTCATTATCGTCCAACCGGAGAACTTGCGTTATTTCAGTGCCTTTACAGGCGGTGAGGGCGCGCTGGTCATCGGCCTGGATCAGGCTGTGTTATGGACTGATTCCCGTTATACGGAACAGGCTGCCAACCAGTCCGGCACTTGGTACGATATCAAAAACCACAACGGTGCTTTATCGGATTCTATCCGGTCTTCGCTGACGGACATGGACATTGGCGTCGCTGCGTATGAAGAAAATTTCCTGACCCATTTCATGTATGAAAACATTTCTGACGGAGCTTTATGCGGCTTCCTGCCCTGTGATTTGACCAGTCTGCGGGCTGTGAAGGAACCGTATGAGCTGAAGGCAACGCGCAAGGCCAGCAATATAGCTGACCGGGCTTTTGCCGAACTGTTGCCGTACATCAAGCCTGGCGTCACGGAAAAGGAACTGGCTGCCCGCCTGGAAAGCAATATGCTGCTCTTAGGTTCCGAAGAAAAGTCCTTTACGACCATCGTCGCTTCTGGCAAACGCTCGGCTATGCCTCATGGTACGGCCAGCCCGAAAGTCATCGAAGATGGCGATTTCGTCACTTTTGATTTCGGTGCCGTCTGGGAAGGCTACCACTCGGATATTACCCGGACTGTCGTCGTCGGCAAGGCGTCGCAGGCCCAGAAGGATTTCTACAATCTCATCCTGGAAGGGCAGAAGCTGGGCGTATCCCTCATCAAGGCCGGCGTTTCGCGCCGCGAAGTCGATTATGCCGTGCGCAACTACTTCGCCCGTTATCACGTCAGCCAGTATTTCACTCATTCCCTGGGCCATGGTACGGGCCTGGAAATCCATGAACAACCCGTCCTGTCGCCGAAATCGGCAGGCGTACTCGAAGAGAATATGATAGTCACGGTAGAACCGGGACTGTACATAGAAGGCAAGTTTGGCGTCCGCATTGAGGACTCCGTTGCCGTTACAGCCAACGGCTGTGAAATTTTAACCAAAACACCCAAAGATTTGATGGAGCTGTTATAGGAGGAGTTTACACATGATTACAAGTAATGATTTCAGACCAGGCGTAACTATTGAAATCGACGGCCAGGTATGGCAGGTCGTTGAATTCCAGCATGTAAAACCGGGTAAAGGCGCTGCTTTTGTCCGCGCTAAGATCAAGAACCTCGAAACGGGCGCTGTTGTTGAACGCACCTGGAACGCTGGTGAAAAAGTACAGGACGGCCATGTCGACCGCCGCCAGATGCAGTACCTCTATGAAAATGAAGGCATGTACTGCTTCATGGATAACGAAACATACGAACAGATCGAATTGAACAAAGACAACCTCGGCGACGCTATCCATTTCCTCAAAGAAGAAATGAACGTTTCCGTCATGATGTTCAAAGGCAAAGTCATCGGCATCGATCTTCCGGCTGCTGTTGAATTGAAAGTCGTTGAAACAGATCCGGGTGTCCGTGGTGATACGGCAACAGGCGGCAGCAAACCGGCTAAATTGGAAACGGGCTATGTCGTCAAAGTACCGCTCTTTATCAATGAAGGCGAAGTTCTCCAGATCGACACGAGAACCGGCCAGTATATCGGCAGAGCATAAGGTATCCAAGGGGCTTCGCACGTGCGACAGCCCCTTTTGTGGACTAAAGGGGTGATTCCCATGGAAACGACTGAAGTGAATGAATGGGGAAGTATCCATATTTCCCAGCGCGTCATTGCATCCATTGCGGCCATGACAGCGGCCCAGGCGGCTTATGTCGCCGACTTGGGAACGAACATTGCCGAAGTGGCAGCCGAGAAATTAGGGCGTACCCTGCCGGGGCGCGGTGTCGATGTCACCATCGATGGCCGGCACATCGAGCTGACGGTCCGCCTGGTCATCCGCTATGGATGCCGTATTCCCGATGTAGCCCTGGAAGTGCAGAAATCTGTCAAGGATGCCGTCGAAAAGGCGACGGCCTGCACCGTTACGGCGGTCCACATCATTGTACAGCAATTAGTGTTTGAGGAGGACAGGCACGATGGATGAAGAACAGGATTTTGCCTATGCCGTCAGTGAAAAGGCCCTGCGCCATATCGCCGAAACGGCAGGCCGGGAAGTGCCGGGCGTCGTCGCCATCCGCAGCCGCAGTGTGTCGGTCACAGGAGGCATTGTCCATGTCCATCTGGCTGTCCGTGCCCGTTATGGCGAAAATCTGCGCCATCTGGCCTTGGCTGTCCAGCAGCGGGCAGCCGCTGTGATTGACGAGATGGCTGAACCAGAGGGCCTCGATATTTCCGTCACCATTGAAAATCTGGCCTTGCCGCCAGCTGAATAAGTTATGAACACAGGAGGAAACTCGTGAGCAGACATAAAGCGCGCCAGCAGGCGCTCGAACTTTTATATTCCCGTGAATTCCACGGAGAAAATGATATCCAGTACAGCGAACAGGAAATCCTGGAAAACGATTACGTCACGACCGACGCTTTGACTGAAGACGGTCCGGAATTGAGTGACCAGGAACGCAATGACTATTGCACCTATCTCGTCGAAACGACGACGGGTCATCGCGATGAACTGGATACGATCATCCGCTCCTTTGCCAAGGGCTGGGACATCGAACGGATGAACCGCACGGACCGCAATATCCTGCGCCTGGCCTTGTGCGAACTCGTGTACCCGAAAGAAACACTGGCACCGTCCATCGTCCTCAACGAAGCCGTCATCCTGGCGAAAGAATTCAGCGGCGATAAATCGGCACGGTTCGTCAATGGCATCCTGGGTGCCTATGTAAGGTCGAAGGCCTGATGGATGTCTTTCTCGGTATCGATACCAGCTGCTATACGACGTCACTGTGCCTCGTCGATGCCGCTTTTGATGTCGTCGCCGATGAACGCATCATCCTGAGCGTCGCCAAGGGAGGCCGCGGCCTGTCCCAGTCCAACATGGTCTATCAGCATACGCGCAATCTGCCGGTCCTCTTCGAACGGCTGGCTGGCGTCCTGGCCAGTGCCTGTATCCGGGCCATTGCCGTGACGGACCAGCCCCGGCGCCGCGATGATTCCTACATGCCCGCTTTCCTGGCCGGCCTCGGCTATGGCCGGGCCCTGGCCGCCGTCCTTGGCGTGCCCTTGTACCGCCTGAGCCATCAGGAAAATCATCTCCTCGCCGTCCTGCGCAGTCTGGGGCATATCGGCACGGCGCCTTTCTATGGCATCCATCTGTCCGGCGGGACGACGGACCTGCTGCGGGCCGTCCCCGATGAACAGGGCCTCGATATCACCCGTATCGGCGGCACCAGCGACATCAGTGCCGGTCAGTTCATCGACCGCATGGGCGTCGCCCTGGACCTGCCCTTTCCGTCTGGTATCCATGTCGATAAGCTGGCTCAGACGGTGAATCCGCCCGTCAAGGGGGCCCATGTCTTTTGCCGTGACGGCCAGGTCAGCTTTTCCGGACCCGAATCGCAGGGACAGCGGCGCATCGCCGCCGGCGGGGAAGACCCGGCCCGCCTTTGCAGCTGGACGCTGTCGACGGTATGGCGCGGCCTGGAAAGCCTCCTCGATTACGCTGCTGCCGATGGCATGGATCATCTCGTCGCCGCTGGCGGCGTCATGTCTAATGCCTATCTGCGCCGTCAGATGAGCGGCTATTGCCGCCGCCATGGGATATGCCTGAATCTGGCAGACGACGGCTTCAGTGCCGACAATGCGTCGGGCGCCGCTTTTTGGGCTGCCGTACAGGAAGGGAAGAAATCATGAAATATGCATCGGTTACGGACGTCGTCCGCCGCATCAAAGATGATATCCACGGCGATTACCGCTTGCAGAGCATCGCTATGGAAGGCAATATCATCGGCCTCAAGCGGGCGTCGAACGGCCATTATTATATGAATATCCGCGATGATCAGTGTTCCATCCGGGCCATTGTGTTCCGCAGCCGCGTGACGGCAGCGGTCCGGGCTGTCCGCGAAGGGGACCATGTCGTCGTCATCGGCGCTGTCAATGTCTATGAAAAAGGCGGCGCCCTTTCCTTTATCATTGAACAGCTCTTTTCCCAGGGCACAGGGTCCCTGCAGGCTCAGTATGAACGCATCAAGGCGGAACTGGCAGCTAAAGGGTATTTCGACAGCGGCCATAAGAAGGAACTGCCCCGTTTCCCCTGGCGCATCGGCGTCCTGACATCGAAGACAGGGGCCGTGCTGCACGACATCTATAAGATTGCCGGCGAGCGCAATCCCTATGCCGATATCGTCCTGCATCCCATCCCCGTCCAGGGCGACGGCGTCGATACGACCATTGCCGCTGCCATCGACGAGATGGGACGGCGGAAAGACCTGGATGTCCTCATCGTCGGCCGCGGCGGCGGGTCCATGGAAGATTTATGGTGCTTCAACAGCCCGGCGGTGGTCAAGGCTATTTACGGTGCCAAGGTACCTGTCATTACGGCCATCGGCCATGAAACGGACACGACCCTGGCCGACTACGCGGCTGACGTGCGGGCGGCGACGCCGACCCATGCGGCCGAGATGGCTTTTTTCGACGTCAGCGAAGCGGAAATGGACCTGGCCGCCCTGGCGGACCGGGCTTACGAACGGGTCATAGCCTGCATCGAAGACCGGCAGCGCCGGGTCGAACAGGCTGCAGGCCGGCTGAACCTGCAGCGCTACGATGCCTTCCTGGCGATGAAAGAAGCGCATCTGTCCGGCCTGATGCAACAGGCAGACCGGCAGCTGCAGCTCCATTTAGAACAGAAGCAGGGAAAGCTGAATACCCTGACGGCGTCCCTGCAGGCCTTGAACCCGGCAGCCCTGGTGCGCCGCGGTTACGGCCAGCTCATGCAGCAGGGGCAGATTCTTACAGATATCCACAGCGTGTCGAAAGAAGCCCCGCTGACGATACAAGTCGTCGACGGGACGATTACGACGGCTGTCACAGAGGTGGACATATATGGCAAGAACGACTGATAAATTGAAGAGTTTTGAAAGTAATTATGAAAAATTGGAACAGCTCGTACAGGAACTGGATGCGCCGGACCTGACGCTGAAGCAGTCCCTCGATTTATATGAAAAGGCTATCAAATTATCTCAGTCCTGCGAAGGGGCCCTGGAATATGCCCGCCAGAAAGCGCAAGCCCTGGCTGACGTCCGGGCCGATAAGGGCAGCGATGAAGAACCGGTTGAAGGGGTGCTGGACTTATGACGTTTAAAGATTATCTGGCAGCTCAGCGCAAACGCGTCGATGGCTGCCTGGCTCAGGTATTGACGACGGACCAGCCGCGTTTCTCCAAGCTCTATGAAGCCATGAATTACAGCCTCCTGGCCGGGGGCAAGCGCATCCGCCCGGTCCTCCTCCTGGCGACGGTCGAGGCCCTGGGGCAGGATGCATCGCCGTATACGGGCCTGGCCTGTGCCCTGGAATGTATCCATACGTATTCCCTGATTCACGACGACCTGCCCTGTATGGACGATGACGACCTGCGCCGTGGCAAGCCGACGAACCACGTCGTCTACGGTGCTGGCCTGGCGACGCTGGCCGGCGACGGCCTGCTGACCTTTGCCTTCGAGCTCATGGCCAGCCAGCAGGGGATTGCGCCGGAAAAACTGAACCGCTGTATCGCCGTCATCGCCAAAGCGGCCGGACCGGCCGGCATGGTCGGAGGACAGGCGTTCGACCTGGCTTCCGATGGGGACATGGCCATCGGCCGGGAAGGCATGGAACTCCTGCACCGTTCCAAGACAGGCGTTATCTTCAAGGCGGCTATCGAAATGGCGGCTATCGTCGCCGATGCGTCACCGCAGCAGCGTCGGGCCCTGGATGAATACGCCTCCTATATGGGGCTGACTTTCCAGATTACCGACGATATCCTCGATGTCGTCGGCGACGAAGCCACGCTGGGCAAACCCGTCGGCAGCGACGCCCGCAACGACAAGGCTACGTATGTGACCATTTTTTCCTTGGACGAAGCCCGGCGCATGGCCCGCGAAGCGGCGGAAAAAGCCGTCCAGGCTTTGGAACCACTGGGACCGGAAGCCTGGTTCCTGAGAGAATTGGTCGAACATCTGCTGGTCCGCGTTCATTAATGTGAGAGGGGTATTAGATTTATGCAGCATAAAGAACGATTAGACGTGCTTCTTGTCAGCCGCGGCTTGTCGGAAAGCCGGGAAAAAGCCAAGGCGACCATCATGGCCGGCCTGGTTTTTGTCGACAACCAGCGCGTCGATAAAGCGGGCACGAAACTGCCCGTCGACGTAGAGATTACCGTCAAGGGGAATCCCATTCCCTATGTCGGCCGGGGCGGGCTGAAATTAGAAAAAGCCATGGAAACGTTTCCCATCGATTTGACGGGCAAGACCATGATGGATATAGGTGCTTCGACAGGCGGTTTTACGGACTGCGCCCTCCAGCGCGGGGCAGCCAAGGTCTTTGCCGTCGATGTCGGTTATGGCCAGCTGGCCTGGAAACTGCGGACGGACGACCGCGTCGTCAATATGGAACGGACCAATATCCGCAACGTTACTGTCGAGGATATCGGTGAGCCTGTCGATTTCATTTCCATCGACGTCTCCTTTATTTCCCTGCTGAAGATCATGCCGGCTGTCGAGCCGCTGCTCAAACCGGGCGGTACGATGGTTCCCCTTATCAAGCCGCAGTTTGAAGCGGGCCGGGAACACGTCGGCAAAGGCGGCATCGTCCGCGACATCCAGGTCC
>CABMPA010000029.1 GCA_902388315.1 uncultured Megasphaera sp.
GAGGAGGAAGATTATGAACGAACAAGAATGGCTCGGTGCAGACAATCAGCTCGGCCTCGATATTTGGAAGAATAAATATTGCGATAACGGTGAAAGCTTTGACCATTGGGTCAGCCGCATCAGCGGTGGCGATGAAGAAGTCGCCGACTTGGTCAAGGACAAGAAATTTCTCTTTGGCGGCCGTATCCTGGCTAACCGGGGATTGGAGTATGAAGGCAAGAAAATCACCTTGTCCAACTGCTACGTCATGACGCCGCCGGAAGACAGCATCGAAAGCATCTTCGACCGGGCTGGGAAATTAGCCCGGACCTACAGCTACGGCGGTGGCTGCGGCATCGATATTTCCCGCTTGAGCCCGAAAGGGGCGCGCATCAACAACGCGGCCAAGGAAACGAGCGGTTCCATTTCCTTTATGACCCTCTATTCCCTGGTCACGGAACTGATTGGTCAGAACGGCCGCCGCGGGGCCTTGATGATTTCCATTGACTGTGCCCATCCCGATGTCCTGGATTTCATCAAACTCAAGACAGACCTTAATAAGGTGACCAAGGCCAATATTTCCATCCGCCTGAGCAATGAATTCATGGAAGCCGTCAAGGAACACAAACAGTTCCGCCTCCATTTCAAGCGGCAGGAAACGGGACAGGTCATCGAAAGCCTGGTCAATGCAGCCGACGTCTTCCGCCTGGTCGCAGAAACGAACTGGGATTATGCCGAACCGGGAGCCTTGTTCTGGGACCGCATCAAATCGTGGAACCTCCTGGCTCATACACCGGAATTTTCTTTTGCCGGTGTCAATCCCTGCGCCGAAGAACCGTTGCCGGCGGGTGGTTCCTGTCTCTTGGGCAGCATGAACCTGGCTAACTTTGTCAACGATCCCTTTACGCCGAATGCGACTTTTGATTTCGACGAATTCAAGCGCTGCGTCCGCATTGCCGTCCGGGCCCTCAATGATGTCCTCGAAGAAGGCCTGCCCCTGCATCCTTTGAAAGAACAGCGGGAAAGCGTCAAAGCCTGGCGCCAGATCGGCCTGGGAATCATGGGCCTCGGCGACATGCTCATCCAGATGGGCCTGACTTATGGCAGCACGGATGCCGTCGCTTTCTGTCATGATATTGGATTTACCATGGCGGATACAGCTATCGCTGCCTCGGCAGAACTGGCTCATCAGCGCGGTGCCTTCGACAAATGTCATATTGATGAAATCATGAGTACGCCTTATTTCAAGGCCAATACGACGGAAGCGACGGCCAAACTGGTCAAGGAATACGGCCTGCGCAATTCCCAGCTCCTGACCATCGCTCCGACGGGGACTTTGTCGACGATGCTCGGTATTTCCGGCGGCATCGAACCGATTTACGCGAATTTCTATGAACGCAAGACGGAATCCCTCCACGGGACGGACGTCTATTATAAAGTCTACACGCCGATTGTTGAACGCTACATGAAGAAGCATCACATCAAAGACGACGGCCAGCTTCCGGAATACTTCGTCACGGCCCTGACCCTGGATTATCACGAACGCGTCGAAATGCAGGCGGCCTGGCAGCAGCACATCGATGCATCCATCAGTTCGACGGTCAACGTGCCCAACAGCTTCACTGTCGAAGATACGGAAGACCTCTACCTCCTGGCCTATGAAAAAGGCTGCAAGGGCCTGACCTTGTTCCGTGACGGCTGCAAGCGGGCCGGTATCCTGACGACCCATGAAGAAGAAAAACGCGTACCTACGGCTGGCGAAGGCCTGGAACGCGGCGAAATCGTCAGCATCGACGACAATGTCATCGGCAAGAAACGCAAGCTCATCACGGGCTGCGGCAGCCTGCACTGCATGGCCTTCTTCGATCCCCAGACAGGGGCTCTCCTGGAAACATATCTCAGCAAGGGCTCGACGGGTGGCTGCAACAACTTCATGATCGGCTTGTCACGTATGATTTCCATCAGTGCCCGCGCCGGCATCGACATTTATACCATCGTTGACCAGCTCAATTCGACAGGAAACTGCCCGTCCTATTCGGTACGTCGGGCGACGCGCGGCGATACAAGCCGCGGTTCGTGCTGCCCCATGACAGTCGGCAACGCCCTTTTGGAAATGTTCGATGAAGTCCAGGAAGAACTGCATCAGACTGCGTCCGTCGCCAGCGGCCATACGCCGGTCAAAAAGACGCCGGTCCGGCCAAAAGCCGAAAAGAAGGTCACCGCAGAAAGCATGCTCTGCCCTCAGTGCGGCGAACCCTTAGTCTTTGAAGGCGGCTGCAACACCTGCAAAAACTGCGGCTGGAGTAAATGTAATTGAGATGCTGACGCCCCATATGGGGAGGCCCGTCTTACCGCATCTTGACGTCTCTGCCTGCGTCAGCAATTCCTCGACGTAGCCCTGCTACGCCTTGCGGATTGCTTCCTTGTCAGATACGCCAATCTGTGGAAATCCGGACCACCCCATACGGAGTGTCAGCATCTGGGCACGGCGCTCCATCTTAGTGATATGTTCGTATGGATGTAATTCAATGGACCTGTTACACATCATTGTGTGCAGGTCCTTTTTTGTTCGGACTCAGATGCGGCGTTCCGCCGCGACAGACTCAAACTAACAACGACGCTTCGAGAAACCCTCAGCGCGTAAAAAAATGCCCCGACCGGGGCTTGCGTAGGGGCCGTCCTGGTAAGGCGGCCCGCCTGTAATGGTGATGTACACGTAATACATGGCGCCCGCTGTGATATTTGACCATGGCCTATCCGGAATGATGGTGAGCTTTTACGAACCACGAGCAACGAGGAACGGCTTTTTTCTCGGACTCAAATGCAGCGTTCCGCCGCGACAGACTCAAACTAATAACGACGTTTCGGGAAACCCTCAGCGCGTAGCGGGACGCCTTGCTCAGGACGTCCCCTACGATATCGCATACAGGCGATGGGAAAGGAGCAGTCCGTGGTCCGCTCGGATCGGATGCGGCTTCGCCGCGACAGATTCTGGATGATAAGGCGGCTGAGTGGTTTGAGAGCTCCCTTATTTTTGTTGTTTGTATGAATTGTGTTATAATGAAACGGATTTGCGGCAACAATTTGTCGATTTTATTACGATAAGAAAAGTAAAGGAGAGAAAATTATGCAAGTTTTACCGTATATACAGCGTCATAGACAAACGATTTGTCGTAGTGCATTGTGTATTATCTTATTTATGTTAATAGGTATTTTGATTCAATGGTGGATTCCTTCTTCTGCGTCACTTGCCTTTAAAGGGCGGTTGTTTTACAGTGGATTTGCTTTGGCATTGAGTCTGTTCCTATGGAATTATTCTCGCCCCTATATAGGGACTTTTTGTCTGTATACAGTAATTTTCTTATCATCTTCGTTAATACCGATATTGGCTGGACAGCATGTGCAACGTGTTGATGTTACAGCGGCATATCTGATGGGGGCATCTTTGTTTTTATTTTTTACCGATCTAATCTATATCAGCCGTCATATCAGTAAGAAATTTTTACGTCGAGTACTCGACGGCTTCCTGTATGTCTGCTTAGGAGCCGCCTTATTATTGCCCCTTCTCATTTGGGGCTATTATGCTGTCAGTGGTCATGTCCTGTCGGCTACCATTGTTTTGACGCTGTTTCAGACGAATGGCAGTGAATCCCTGGCCTATCTCAAAAGTCAGAATTTGTTCATATGGGGGGGGACATTCGTAGCGCTTATCTTTATCCTCACCGGCTCAGGGCAAATGCTGCATCGACTAAAAACACCTTTGTTCGGTTATTCTAAAAAAATTATTTGTGTGCTATCTGTTCTTATTTTAGCTATTAGCGGACACGCTGTCGTTAAAGCCACTGATTATTTACCAGTGCGTATTGCCACAGAAACGAAGGATGCTTTGCACCAATATAAAGAATATGGCAAAGCGAAAGCACAGCGGGAAGCCAGGTTGCAACAGCTGCAGGGGTTAAAGATTACATCAGATGGGGGGATATTTGTCTTAGTTATCGGTGAATCGGAAACACGGGATCATATGGGCGCTTATGGTTATGACCGGGACACGACGCCCTGGATGACTGAAGAAGCACAGAAACCAGAAGCTATCCTTTTCCGAAATGCTTATTCGAATCACACCCATACCGTACCTGTCTTGACTTATGCTCTCAGTGAAAAGAACCAGTATAATGACGTACCTTTAGAAAAGGCTTATTCCCTTATTGAAATAGCAAAGGCTGCTGGTTACGATACTTTTTGGATTAGTAACCAGCGAAAATACGGAGCCTGGGATACGCCGGTAGCTGAAATTGCCAGTACAGCAGCTCATCAAGCATGGCTCAATGAACGGACGGGGACGCATGACCTTCGGTCTGATTATTATGATGATGTTTTGGTAAAGGCTTTACCGGATTTGACGAAGGAGAAAAATGCTTTAATTGTCATTCATCTCATGGGATGTCATGGTTCCTATGCAGACCGTTATCCTGAAGATTGGAAGCATTACAGCGGCAAGAGTGATGTTATCGACAAATATGACAATGCTGTCCGCTATAACGATTATGTTTTGCAACAGCTTTATACAAAGTTAAAAGAAAATCCTCGGTTCAAAGGGTTCATTTATTTATCTGATCATGGAGATGATGTAGAACACAATTATGGTCATGAAGCCAGCAAGTTTACGGCGACGATGAGCCATATACCGCTTTTTATGGTGGTCAGCCCGTCATTTCAGGCAGAACGGCCGCAGATAGTAGAAACACTTCGGTCGCACCGGGATAGTTACTGGACGAATGACTTGCTTTATAATGTCATGACGGATATTTTAGGAATCCGAGGCGTTCCCGGGACGGACTTAAACTGGGATTTGGCTTCGCCGCAGTATAGCATGACGAAAGATACCTTGCGGACTTTACATGGAAAACAAGTCCTTCAATAGATGCCAGTAAAATTTGTCTTGACAGGCAGGGCGTTTGTGTTTATAATAAACGTAATTTTACAGAAGGCGATGAAGGAGAAGCAAATTACGGGTCCTTTCAGAGAGCTGCCGGGTGGTGCGAGGCAGCAGGGCTGTAAGGCGTTCCGCTCTGGAGCTGCAAATGATGAATTTGACGGGTACGCCCGATATAGCGGTACAAGTTGGCCGAAAGGCAAGTTGGGTGGCAACGCGGGAATATCAACTCTCGTCCCTTTGATGGGACGGGAGTTTTTTTTATTGGTATGGCAGAAGGCTTTCCCTGCGGTCTTCGCGCAGTAAGAGGTGGAAATATGAAGAGAGTGTACAATTTCAATGCAGGTCCATCGGCAATGCCTTTGGAAGTCCTCAAGGAAGTTCAGGATGAATTCCTCGATTTCAGTCACACGGGAATGAGCATCGTCGAAATCAGTCATCGCAGTGCTGCTTATCAGGAAATGCAGGATGACACGGTGGCGACGCTGAAGAAGCTCATGGCCGTTCCCGATGATTACCATATCGTCTTCATCCAGGGCGGCGGCAGTATGCAGTTTGTCATGCATGCAGCGAATTTCCTCAAGAAACGCGGCGGTTATCTGAATACGGGGGTATGGTCCAATAAGGCCATGGAAGCTGCTTCCTTCTACGGGGAAACGTATGAAGTCGCTTCGAGCAAGGCCGATGGCTTTACGTACATCCCCAAGGCAGACAGCTTCGTCGTCAAGCCCGATACGGACTATATTTACATGACATCGAACAATACCATCCATGGGACGGAATGGCACGATTTCCCGTCTTTTGATGTTCCTTTGTTCTGCGATATGTCCAGCGATTTCCTCAGCCGTCCGGTAGATGTGAAGAATTTCGATTTCATCTATGCCGGCGTCCAGAAGAATGTCGGCCCGGCCGGCGTCGTCGTGGCCATCATCAAGGACGACTTGCTGAAGAAGGTCTGCCGCGATTTGCCGCTCATGCTGCAATACAAGACCTATGTCGACCACGATTCGACGTACAATACGCCGCCGGTTTTCAACATTTATTTCGTCAATAAAGTTGCTCACTGGCTCGACGATCATGGCGGACTGGCTGCCATGCATGAACGAAATAAGAAAAAGGCCGCTATCGTCTATGGCGTCATCGATGACAGCAACGGCTTCTACCGCGGCCATGCCCGCGTGGATTCGCGCAGTCTGATGAATGTCACCTTTAACTTGCCGACGAAGGAACTGGAAGCCCAGTTCGTCGCTGAAGCGGCTGATCACGACCTCATCGGCGTCAAGGGCCATCGCTCCATCGGTGGCTGCCGGGCATCGATTTACAATGCCGTCACCGAAGAAGGATGCCAGGCTCTGGCCGATTTCATGAAAGCGTTCCAGAAAAAACATTAATGTATCACATAGGGGGAGAAAGAAAATGAAAATTTTAGTCAGCGATGACGTATCGATGAAAGGCGTAGAACTCTTACGCGAAAATGGATATGAAGTAGATGTCAAGAAGAACCTTGATGAACAGGGCCTCATCGACTGCATCGGTGAATACGATGGCCTCATTACCCGTTCTATGACCCACGTTACGGAAAAGGTCATCGAAGCGGCCACCAAGCTGAAGGTCATCGGCCGTGCCGGTGTCGGCGTCGACAGCATCGACTTGAAGAGCGCGACGTCCCGGGGCATCGTCGTCGTCAATACGCCGACGTCCAATACGCTGGCCGCCACGGAACATACCTGTGCTATGATCATGGCCATTACCCGCCATATCCCGCAGGCCCACAATTCGCTCATGGCCGGTAACTGGGACCGCAAGACCTTTACGGGCATCCAGCTCCAGAACAAGACGATCGGCATCATCGGCGTCGGCCGCATCGGTTCGCGCATTGCCAAACGCATGCAGGCTATGGAAATGAAGACTATCGGCTATGACCCGTACATCCCGGAAGAACGGTTCAAACAGCTCGGCGTTGAACAAGTCGACTTGGATACGCTCCTCAAGCGGTCGGACTACATCACCATGCATACGCCGCTGACCAAGGAAACGCGGGGCCTCATCGGCAAGGAAGAAATTGCCAAGATGAAAGATGGCGTCCGGGTCATCAACGTATCCCGCGGGGCTGTCCTCGATATTTATGCGCTGGCAGAAGCCCTCAAGAGCGGCCACGTCGCCGGTGCCGCTATCGACGTCTTCCCGACGGAACCGCTGACCAAGGACATCAACCCCTTCCTGGGCATGGATAACGTCGTCATCACGCCGCACCTCGGTGCTTCGACGGTGGAAGCTCAGATCGGTGTTTCCGTCGACGTCGCCGAAGGCGTCATGGAAGCCCTCAAGGGTGAACCGGTCGCTACGGCCGTCAACATGGCTCCTGTACCGCCCAATGTCTACAACGTCATTCATCCTTACTTCGACCTCATGGAACGCATGGGTAATTTAGCTGTTTACTTAGCCGATGCGCCGATGAAGGAAATCGAAGTCGAATACACTGGCGAACTGGCCGACACGGAAACGCGCCTGCTGACGACGGCCGTCCTCAAAGGGGCCCTCAATCCGATTCTCCAGGAATCGGTCAATTACGTCAATGCTGCTGAAGTTGCCAAGACGCGCCACATTGCCATCAAAGAAATCAACAGCCAGTCCAATGGCTATTTCGTCAATTCCGTCACCGTCCGCGTTCGCACCAATAAAGGCCAACACGCTATCGTAGGTGTCTTGTTCAATGGGACGGAAGCCAAGATCGTCCAGATCGATGAATACCGCGTCGACTTTTCACCGGAAGGTTACCTGCTCCTGGTACCGCACGTCGACCAGCCGAACATGATCGGTCAGATTTCGACCATCCTCGGCCAGGCCCACATCAATATCATGGGCATGCAGGTCGGCCGCATGACCCAATCGGGCAATAATATCATGGCCATCGCCGTCCAGGATGATATCCCCAACGACATCATGGTCAAGCTCCGTTCGATCAACGGCATCCTCGATATGAAGCTCATTCATTGCGATATTCACTAACAGGGGGAAAATATGGTACGCATCATACTTATTCGCCACGGCGAAACACAATGGAATATTGAAGGCCGCTACCAGGGCCAGGAAGATACGCACCTCAGTGAACGGGGACTCAAGCAGGGGCATCTGGTGGCAGAAGGCTTGAAGGATACGCCTATTGACGTAGCTATTTCCAGCCCCCTTGAACGGTCGTACATGACTTGTTCCTTTTGTGCTGAACTCCACGGCCTGCCGGTCCTCAAGGACGATCGGCTCCTGGAAATCAACCACGGCGATTGGGAAGGGAAGCTGGCCGATGAAATCGAAGCCAAGTATCCCGAAGAATTCCACCGCTGGCATACACAGCCCCATACCGTGACCATGCCCGGGAAGGGCGGCGAATCCCTGGAAGATGTCCGCGCCCGCGCCCGTGCCGCTTTTGACGATTATGTTCAGAAGTACGGCGGCAAGACGGTCCTGGTCGCAGCCCACGATGCTGTCAATAAGGCCATCATCTGCGATGTCCTGGGATTGGATATGAGCCATTTCTGGCAGATCAAGCAGGATAATACCTGCATCAATGTCTTGGAATGTCAGGACGGCGTATGGCGCCTGGTCCTGCTCAATTCTACGAATCATATGGGGTATTTGTTCAGCGGTATTGAACAAAAAGGCTTATAAGGCTATAATACGAGGGGTATTCAAGCATATTTACTGAGGAAGGAAGAAACTATCATGTTAGATACGAAATTCATCCGCGAACACGTGGAAGAAGTCAAAGAAAATATTAAGAACCGCCATGCCAAAGCCGATGTCGACGCTTTCGTCGCCTTGGACAACCAGCGCCGCGATATTCTTCAGAAGGTCGAAGCCATGAAGAATGAACGCAATACGGTCACCAAGGAAATCAGCCAGCTCAAACGCAACAAAGAAAATGCGGACGCCCAGATTGCGGCCATGAAGAAGCTCGGCGACGACATCGACGTCCTCGACAAGGAAGTCAAGAAAGTCGAAGCTGACATGCGCGCTATCCAGCTCATGATCCCCAATATGTGCCACCCCTCGGTTCCCGTCGGCAACGACGACAGCGACAACCCGGAAGTCCGCAAATGGGGAGAACCGAAGGACTTCGGATTCCAGCCCCTCAATCACTGGGAAGTCGGTGAAAAACTGGGCATCCTCGATTCCGAACGGGCTGCTAAAGTAACCGGTGCCCGTTTCTACTATTATATCGGTGCCGGTGCCCGCCTGGAACGCGCCGTCTACAACTTCATGCTCGACCAGCACACGGAAAAGGACGGCTACACCGAAGTCATCCCGCCGTACATCGTCAACCGCGATTCCATGACCGGTACGGGCCAGCTGCCGAAATTCTACGAAGATATGTACAAACTCAATGTCGAAGGCGAAGAAATGTACATGATCCCGACGGCAGAAGTACCGCTGACCAACTACTACCGCGGTGAAATCATCGACGGTGCCAAGCTGCCGGTCTACTTTACGGCCATGACGCCGTGCTTCCGTGCCGAAGCCGGTTCGGCAGGCCGCGATACGCGTGGCCTCATCCGCCAGCACCAGTTCCACAAAGTCGAAATGGTCAAATACGTCGCTCCTGAAACGAGCTATGACGAACTCGACAAACTGACCAACAACGCTGAAGATATCCTCAAAGCCCTGGGGCTGCCGTACCACGTCGTCTGCCTCTGCACCGGTGATATCGGCTTCTCCGCAGCCAAGACCTTCGACGTCGAAGTCTGGTTCCCGGCTCAGGGCAAATATCGTGAAATCTCGTCGTGTTCCAATACGGAAGATTTCCAGGCACGCCGGGCCAATATCCGCTTCCGCCGCACGCCGAAGTCGAAACCGGAATTCGTCCATACCCTGAACGGCTCTGGCCTGGCCGTCGGCCGTACCGTCGCCGCTATCCTGGAAAACTACCAGCAGGCTGACGGCTCCGTCGTCGTACCGGAAGTTCTCCGCCCGTACATGCACTGCGACGTGATTACGAAACAGTAGTAGGGGACGCCCAAAGGGCGTCCCGCAGTTCGCAGGCCGCCGGTCGCGTTCGTAGGGAGCTGTCGCACGAAAAATTTTGCCATCATACACGGCCCCTTTTACTTTATAGTTTGTAGTACAGAGTTTGTAGAAGCTGGCTTTAAATTTTTTACCATTTGCTGCAAACTAAAAACTGCAAACTTCAAACTCAAAAAGGCGCTAGCCTGCGATAAACGATGAACGACCTACGATGAACGAAAAAAACTCCTGCCGCGAGGCAGGAGTTTTTTTGTTCTGTCTAGAAGTAATACTATATATGTGTTTCGATTATTTTTAGACAAGGAGGTTCATCATGGATCGTGTATTGACTTTGGAATTTGTCCGCGTTACCGAAGCGGCTGCCGTCAAAGCCGGCCGCCTCATGGGGAAGGGCGACAAGATGGGTGCCGACCAGCTGGCCGTCGACGGGATGCATTCGATTTTATCCACTGTGCCTATTGATGGGACCGTCGTCATCGGCGAAGGCGAAATGGACGAAGCGCCAATGCTCTATATCGGCGAAAAAGTCGGTGCCGGCGGTACGGAAGTCGATATTGCCGTCGATCCCCTGGAAGGGACGAACTTGACGGCGAAAGGGCAGGATGGGTCTATTGCCGTCATGGCTATCGCCCGCAAGGGGAACCTGCTCCATGCGCCGGATATGTACATGGAAAAGCTCTGCGTCGGCCCTCGGGCTAAGGGCCGCATCGACTTGACCCAGCCCGTGCAGGAAAACCTGCGCCGCATCGCTGAAGGCCTGGAACGGGGCATCGACGACCTGACCGTCGTCATCCTCGACAGGCCGCGCCATCAGGAAATCATCGATGAGTGCCGCAGTGCCGGCGCCCGTATCAAGCTCATCACCGATGGCGACGTATCGCCGGCTGTCGATGCCGGTATCGAAGGGTCCGGCGTCCACGTCCTCATGGGTATCGGCGGCGCGCCGGAAGGTGTTCTGGCCGCAGCAGCACTAAAATGTCTGGGCGGCGATATGCAGGCCCGTCTTATCCCGTACACCGACGAAGAACGGAAACGCTGTTGGGAAATGGGTATTGACGACATCAACCGCGTCATGACTCTCGACGACCTGGTCAAAGGCGATGACTGCATCTTCTCGGCGACGGCCATTACCGACACGCCTATGATGCGCGGCGTCCAATACTTCGGCGGCGGTGCCCGCACCATGTCCGTCGTCATGCGCTACAAGAGCGGCACGATCCGCTTCATCGACACGTTCCACCGCTTCGACAAGAAAGCGAAATGGAGCATTCATTTGTAGGGTTCGCAGGCAGCGGTCAGCCGTCAGCCGTTAGTAGTCAGCAGGAGTGTCTCATGAAGGCCTCGGCTGTCATGTATGATTCCTCTTTCTTTATAGTTTGTAGAAGATGGTTTTAAATTTTTAGTCATCTGCTACAAACTGCAAACTTAGGACTCAAAAGGGCTTGTCTCCGTGCGCAAGCCCTTTTTTTTTCTCCCCTTTTATGGTACAATGACTTGATAGTAATTATATGCTCATAATGGCACCTTAGGCGCCATTGCCTTTGGGCCATTTAGAATAAACTACTCGAATAGTATTAGGAGGCACCAGAATTGGAGAAACTTGTTATTCATGGTGGAAAGCCCTTGCAGGGTACGGTTCGCGTCAGCGGGGCTAAAAATGCCGTATTGCCTATCATTGTTGCATCTATGCTGGGAACGACGCAGAGTACATTGACAGAGATCCCGAAATTAGCCGACGTACATACCGTCTGTGACGTCATTGCGTCCCTCGGCGTTCATATAGAACATCCTGAAAGAGATACACTGGTCATCGATGCCCATGAGCTGACATCGACGACAGCTCCTTATGATTTAGTACGCCGCATGCGTGCATCTTTTTTGGTTATGGGTCCTCTGCTGGCCCGCAAGGGGAGAGCCCAGATTTCCCTGCCCGGCGGCTGCTCCATCGGTGCCCGACCTATTGATTTGCACCTCAAGGCCTTTGAAGCCATGGGCGCCGTCATCAACCTGGAAAACGGGGACATCGAAGCGACGGCACCGAATGGCCTCAAAGGGGCACAGATTTACCTCGATTTCCCCAGCGTCGGCGCTACGGAAAATATCCTCATGGCAGCCTCTATGGCCGAAGGCAAGACGGTCCTGGAAAATGCCGCTGAAGAACCGGAAATCGTCGATCTGGCAACGTACCTGAACAGTATGGGCGCCAACATCCGCGGTGCCGGTACCAACGTCATCCGCATCGAAGGCGTCAAGGAACTGCACGGTGCCAATCACGCCGTCATCCCGGACCGCATCGAAGCGGGTACTTTCATGGTCGGTGCAGCCATGACGCAGGGCAATGTCTTTGTAGAAAATGCCATTTCTGAACATTTGAAACCCCTCATTTCTAAACTGAAGGAAGTCGGTGCCGAAGTCCAGGAAGAAATCGACGGCATCCGCGTCATCGGCCACGAACCGCTTCGTCCGGCCGATATCAAGACCCTGCCGTATCCTGGTTTCCCGACCGATATGCAGGCTCAGTTCATGGCCCTGACGACTATCTGCCAGGGAACGAGCGTCGTCACGGAAACGGTCTTTGAAAACCGCTTCATGCACGTCGATGAATTCAAGCGCATGGGCGCTAAAATCCGCATCGAAGGCCGCAGTGCTATCGTTGAAGGCGTCCCCAGACTGAAAGGTGCATCTGTCAATGCGACGGACCTGCGGGCCGGTGCTGCCTTAGTCCTGGCCGGTCTTGTTGCCGACGGGGAAACAGAAGTCGGTTATTTATACCATATCGACCGCGGTTATGATAATCTTGTATTGAAATTACAAAGGCTAGGTGCAGACATTGTTCGCGTCAATATTGAGGAAGAAGAAAACTAAGAAAAAAGTACAGCCGCCGAAACAGTCCCACTCGTTCTTTTTGGCCAACTGGTTCGGCAGCGACATCGCTATTGATTTGGGAACGGCCAATATCATCGTGTTCGTCAAGAACCGGGGGATTGTCGTCAATGAACCAGCCGTCATCGCTGTCGATACGATGGAGAATAAAGTCGTCGCCATCGGCCGCGAAGCCCAGGCTATGCTGGGCCGGACACCGCGCAACATCCATGCCTACCATCCGCTGCGCAACGGCGTCATCGCCGACTACGATGCGACGGAATACATGCTGCGCTATTTCATCCGCAAGGCGATTGGCAAGGCTTTGATATTCAAGCCCCGCGTCGTCATCTGCGTTCCGTCGAGTGTCACCAACGTCGAACGGCGGGCCGTCATCGAAGCGGCTATGCAGGCCGGTGCCCGCAAGACGACGGTCATGGAGGAACCGCTGGCAGCGGCTATCGGTGCCGGACTGGACATTGCTACGTCCAATGGCTCCATGGTCGTCGATATGGGCGGCGGGACGACGGACGTCGCTGTCCTCAGTCTGAGCGGTGTCGTCATCAGCGAATCCCTGCGCATCGGCAGCAACACTTTCGATGAAGCGATTATCCGCTATCTGGAAAAGATCAAGCACGTCGCCGTTGGCCAGCACACGGCGGAAGAATTGAAGATCCTCATCGGTACGGCCATGGGGGACGGACGGCGCATGACAGCCGACGTCCGCGGCCGCAGTACGGAAACGGGCCTGCCAACATCGGTAGACATCGATTCCCAGGAAATCCGCCAGGCTTTGGATGAACCTATCCAGACCGTCCTCAAGACGATTGTTTCCATCTTGGAAAAAACGCCGCCTGAACTGGCTGCGGATATTGCCGACCATGGCATCGTCCTCACCGGCGGCGGATTGCTCCTCGACAGTTTCGACCGCCTTATTTCCCAGACGACGGGCATGGCAGCCTATCTCTGTGATGAGCCCTTGTTATGCGTCGCCAATGGAGCTGGCAAGGCTTTGCGGGAAATGGATCGCTTAAAAGATAGTTTTGATGATTTATAAAAGTGCTCCGTCACCGGACGGAGTGGAAAAAGGAGGGAGCCGTCATGAAAAAGTTTCGCAGACTCGCCGTATTAGCGGGATTAGCAGGACTGATGGCTATGCCAGCTGCCGCTGCTGACGTATCGTACACGACGGTATTGAGCGGCAGCGTCGTCAGCGTAGCCCCTGTCGGTGCAGCCGTTAAAGAGGGAGATGTCCTGCTTACGGTAAATTCCCTGGCCGGCCCGATGCCGGCTGCCCGTTCTGACAAGGAAGGTGTCGTCAAGACCGTCCTCGTTCAGCCGGGATCACAAGTGCAGCAAGGCGCCGTTGTCGTCGTGGTGGAAACGAAATGAGATACACCATGATGAAGAAAGTCTCCGCCTTGCGGCGTACGTTGGGCCGGGTCTGTCTGACCGCGGCCCTTTCCTGTAT
>CABMPA010000030.1 GCA_902388315.1 uncultured Megasphaera sp.
TGCCGACGGCGATACGGCGTCTGTCGAAGACAAGGTGAAAGCCGCCGTAGAAGATGCCAAAATCCCTTTGGAAGATAAGAAGTAAGGTGAAGGCCCATGTGGAAGGTACTGCGCTTTTTTGCACGTTTTTATACACCTGGCAAATTCGTCACCTTTGTCCGCAAGACAGGGAGGAAGGTCCACTTTTTGCCGAAGCTCCTGACGATTTTTTACTGTATGCAGGATGAAGACACGCCGAAATTCATCAAATTGGCCCTCATGGGGGCCTTGGGGTATGTCATTCTGCCCTTTGATTTCGTGCCCGATGTCTTTGCCGGCTTCGGCTGGCTCGATGATGCCGCCGTCGTCGCTGCGGCCCTGCGCCTGGCCGGGACCTACGTCAAGCCGGAACACCGTGAAAAAGTACGTCATATGTTCCCGTTCTTCCGCGTCCGCGTGTGAAGGCGGGGAAAGCCGTCTGAAGGGCTTTGCCATCATGCACGGTCCCTTTTGCTTAATCGTTTGTCGTTCGTAGTTCATCGTTCATCGTAAGGAGTAGTATTTACGACCTACGATGAACGACCTACGATGAACGAAAAAAGAGGCTGTCTTTATGGGACAGCCTCTTTTTCCTTTGACAAACATAGTTCCTCATCGTAAAATAGTATGCGTGTGCATACTATAAGGTGCATAAAGTTAGGAGTTAAGAACTTATGATTACTGTTGTTGAAAAAGTGCGGTTTTATGAGACCGACATGATGGGGATTGCCCACCATTCCAATCATATCCGCTGGTTCGAGTGCGGCCGCTGTGAATACCTGGCAGCTGCCGGTATCGATTTGTTCGCGCTGCTGGACCAGGGCATCTCGTATCCCATCAAGAGCGTGTCCTGCGAGTACATCAGCCCCATAAACTATGCCGATACTATCGACATCGAGACGCGGCTGGTCAAGCTGAGCCGGGCGCAGATGGTCTTTTCGTACCGCATCGTCAACCACGATGACCACCGCCTGCTGGCGACGGGGACGACGCAGAACGTCTTTGCCCACAAGGACAGCGGCAAAGTCGCCCGCCTCGATGAGGGCGATTATCAGAAATTACAGGCCATGTATGCCGAAGACAAAGCGGCTGCCCAGGCCGGGGGAGGGGTCCATGGAACGTAATACACAGCCTATCGGCGTCTTTGATTCCGGCGTCGGCGGCCTGACCGTCGTAGCCAAGCTGCGGATGCTGCTGCCCCATGAGAATATCATCTATGTCGGCGATACGAAGCGCAATCCCTACGGGACGCGGACGCCTGATGAAATCCTGGCTTATACGCGGGATATCCTGCATTTCATGACGGCTCAGGGCGTCAAGCTCGTCGCCATTGGCTGCAATACGGTGACGGCCGTCGCCTATGATACGGTCGTCAAAGAAGTGGCCTATCCTCTCATCGGCATGAGCCGGGGCCTGCGGACGGCACGGGAAATCAGTGCGACCAAAAAAATCGCCGTCTTTGCGACGCCGCTTACGATTGCCAATCACAGCCACCGCAAAGTGGCTGCCGCCATGGACCCGGATATCGAAATCGTCGAACAGTCCTGCCCGGCCCTGGCCAATCTCATCGAACGGGGCGTCCTCGACGGCCCGGAAATCCGCGAGCCCCTGAAACGCTATACGGAACCGGTCCTCCATTCCGGTGCCGATACGGCCATCTTCGGCTGTACTCATTTTCCCTTTGTGCAGCCCTTGTTTGAAGAACTCTGCGGCGATTCCATCGCTTTTGTCGACCCGGCCCATGAAATGGCCCTGGAAACACTGGATGTCCTGAAGAAGGACGGCCTCCTCAACAAGCAGCCGGAACCAGGGAATCTCCGCCTGTGCTTTACGGCCGAGAGCGGCCGCGGGGCCCGCCTGGCCCAGCATCTCATCCCGGCCAATGAATTTACAGCTGAAGAAATTTCACTCACTTAATGGTTATTAAAATATTATACAAAGGAGTCTTGCGTCGTGTTTTTCTATGTCTTACTCAATGTTGTCATTGCCGTCATCGGCATTGTCGCTGTCTTGTATCTTTTATTCCGCCTCTTTGCCTGGCGGCAGGGTGATGCCCGCTTCGTCATTGAAGCCCGCCGCCGCAAACCGTTCGAACTGAAGCAGATGACCCAGGATACGGCTGTCTTTGAAACGGAAGTGCCCATTCATAATGCCGGCCGCCAGCTCGGCACCATCATGGACTTCTATCCCCGGACCCTGCTGCCCCGCGAACAGTATGACAAAGTCATCGTCCACTCCCAGTTGGCTAATAAAGCTGCTGAACGCGATGACAATTATTGGGAATCGGTCATCTTCAACCCTGGCGACAAGGGCATGATCCGCGTCACCATTGCCCTGGTCAGCAAAGACGGCCATATCCGCGAAGACTTGAAGACCTTCCCTGACATGCCCATCGATTTGGTATATCAGGTCGTTTCCCGCAGCGAATGGTACATCCATAAAGCCCGCATCACCCTGAAGGCTTCGGAAGTACAGCACGCATTGGAACAGAACTAGGAGGTTTTAACGAGATGGCAGAATTAGAATTAGTACCTGTAAAAACGAGAATCCTTACGGATAAAGATGATATTGTCGATGTCATTGAAGAATATGCGAAAGACATCATCGGCCCGGACGATTTGGTCTGCTCGGCCGAAAGCGTCGTCGCCATTACCCAGCGCCGCTATACCCGCCCGGAAGAATTGACGCCGTCGTGGCAGGCCCGCCTCATGCGCCGCTTCGTCCCTGGTGAAGGCAGTATGGCCAGCCTCTATGGCATGCAGGCAGCCATGAACCTGGAAGGGGAATGGAAGATGATGTTCTGGTTCTTCGTCGGCTTCCTGGCCAAGCTCGTCGGCAAGAATGGCGTATGGTATGCCAAATGTCGTCAGGCTTCGCTCACCGACGATGTTACGGGAACCATGCCGCCCTTTGATAAATGTATCGTCTATGGGCCGGCCGAACCGGATAAAGTCGCTGAAAAGATTAAACAGCGCATGGGCTGCTATGGCGCCGTCGTAGCTGACGTCAACGACCTCAAGCGCTCGGCTATCCTCGGCCACAGCAAAGGCCTGAACCCGAAGGAAATCGCCAAGATCCTCATTGACAATCCTTTTGGCAACGCCTCTCAGAAGACACCGATCGTCATCATCAAGAATTACGCCCAGTTCGTCAAGAACCGGAATAAGGACTAAGGAGCGCGACGCCTGTGGCAGAAAAAATCGTACTGGCAACGCACAATGCCGGAAAAATCCGGGAATTCAAGAGCATCCTGGAACCTTTGGGCTATGAAGCCGTCTCCGTCCATGACGTCATCGCCGATATTACCGAACCGGAAGAAACGGGGAAGACCTTTGCCGAAAATGCCCTGCTCAAAGCCTCTTATTACATGAAGGCCACCGGCCTCCCCTGTCTGGCCGACGACTCGGGCATTGCCGCCGACGCCCTCGGCGGCCGCCCCGGCGTCTATTCGGCCCGCTATGCCGGCCCGGACTGCGATGATGAAGCCAATAACCAGAAGCTCATCGCCGACCTGGCCGCTTTCCCGCCGGAACAGCGGACGGTCCACTACATCTGTTCCCTCGTCCTCATCTGGCCCGATGGCCGGACGGTAACGGCTGAAGGGAGCTGTGACGGCGTCCTGCGCGACTTCTATGCCGGTCATAACGGCTTTGGCTATGATCCGCTCTTTTATGTTCCCGATAAGGGAAAGACCATGGCCGAAATGTCCATGGAAGAAAAGAATGAAATCAGCCATCGCGGCAAAGCCTTGAAGAAGCTCGTCGAGGTCCTGTCATGAGCCAGGTCCGCGTCGGCCTGGTCAGTGACAGCCATGGCCGTTTCGAATGTCTGTCGCGCATGGCCGATACGGCACCAGACGTCGCGGCCTGGATCCATTGCGGCGACTATTGTGATGACGGCGAAGACCTGGCTATCTATACGGGTGTTCCCGTCTATGCCGTCTTAGGCAACAACGATTATATGACTCATACGAATGATCCGGAATGCCGCTGCGTCACCGTCGGCGGCGTTCGCATCGTCGCCATCCACGGCTGTCAGTGGTATGGCGAACGGCGCTGGCAGAAGCTCGTCGAACTGGGCCGTCAGAATCAGGCGGACCTCGTCGTCTTTGGCCATACGCACCGCCGTTTCGTCAAGATGGACGGAGAAATGTGGGTCGTCAATCCCGGCAGTATCGGTCTGCCCCGGGATGGCCGGAAGGGGACGTATGCCATCGTGTCTATTGATGACGGCGTCATTACCGACGTGGCCTTTCACGAAATCAAACGGTAATTCCAGCAGAAATGGATGATGAGATTCATGAAAACGAATAAACTCAAGCTCTACGGGTTCAATAATCTGACCAAGACCCTGAGCTTCAACATGTATGACATTTGCTATGCTGTCAGTGATGAATCACGCCGCCAGTACATCGAATACATCGATGAACAGTATAATGCCGAACGGCTGACTCAGATTCTGCACAACGTGTCGGACATCATCGGTGCCCACATCCTTAATGTCGCCAGTCAGGATTATGAACCGCAAGGGGCCAGCGTCACCATCCTCATTTCGGAAGAAGAAGTGAACGATGCCGACGTCGTCTGTCATCTCGACAAGAGCCACCTGACTGTCCATACTTATCCTGAAAGCCATCCCCAAAAGGGTATCATGACCTTCCGGGCCGATATCGATGTCTCTACGTGCGGCCGCATTTCACCGCTCAATGCCCTGAATTACCTCCTGGACAGCTTTGATTCGGACATCGTCACCCTCGATTACCGCGTCCGCGGCTTTACGCGCGATATGAACGGCAAGAAACTGTTCATCGACCACCGCATCAATTCCATCCAGAATTACATCGCCCCGGCTACGCGCAACCGCTATGATATGATCGATGTCAATGTCTACCAGGAAAACATCTTCCATACCAAGATGGTCCTGCATGACTTCGACCTGGATAATTACTTGTTCAACATCACCAAAGAAGACCTGACGCCGCGCCAGCAGCAGCAGATACGCCGGCAAGTGCGCCAGGAAATGCTGGAAATCTATAACGGCCGTAACATGCCGTCCATACGCTGAAGGAGGCAGGAAGAGTGGATACTAAGAAGACGCTGTGCCGCATCGGGGCTCAGATGAAAGAAGCCGGCCTGGTCGCAGCCTGTGACGGCAATATCAGTTTCCGCCGTGACGACGGCACAGTCGTCATCACGCCGTCCGGCGTGCCGAAGGGGGAACTGAAGCCGAAGCACCTGCTCGTCGTCGACCTCGACGGCCATATCCTGGAAGGGATGGGGAAGGCCTCGTCCGAATCGGCCCTTCATTTAGAAATTTATCGGAAGCGAGAAGACGTCCGGGCTATCATCCATGCCCATCCCATTACGGCGACCGCCTTGACCGTGGCCGGCATCCCTTTCCAGCCGGACATCGTCACTGAAGGCGCAATGGTCCTGGGACCCGTGCCGACCGTGCCCTATGCGCCGCCGGGCTCAGAAGCGTTAGCCCTGGCCTGTGCCGAAGCCGCAGAAGGGACCGACGTTTTCCTCATGGAACGCCACGGCGCCGCCACCGTCGGTCAAGACCTGGCGCAGGCCTTCTATCGCATGGAAACCTTAGAGACCGTAGCCAGGATGTACCGTGATTCCCTCATCTTTGAAGCCGCTAAGAACCAACAAAAAAATAACCCCTCAGTCAAAGCCCAGCCTCTGAGCTGGTATTTGAAGCAGTGAAAAAAGAGGCTGTCGCACGTGCGGCAGCCCCTTTTTGTGATAGGCCTTGTGTAACATCCTTTGCGCCTCTTCACAGGATGCGACAAAACATGGTATCATTAGAAAGATTGTTTGTTTCAGTGAGAATTACGATAAGGAGGTATCATCGTGAATCTGGATGGTATCACATTACATTGCATTACGAATGAACTGGCCGACATCCTCAAGGGCGGCCAGATTTCCAAAATCTATCAGCTCGATGCCCGGTCCCTCTATTTCCGCATTTTCAACGATACGGGCATCCATCACCTGGTCATCACCCTGGACGATTCGCCGCGCCTGTACGTCGCCGATACCCTGCCGCCGACGCCGGATATCCCGACAGGCCTCTGCATGTTCCTGCGCAAATATTATGAAAACGGCCGCATCGCGTCCATCGCCCAGCTGCACCTGGACCGGCTCATCGAAATCGCCGTCGACGTCCTCGACATGTCGGGACGCCTGGTGACGCGCAAGATCCACGTCGAACTCATGGGCAAATACAGCAACGTCATCTTTACCGAAGACGGCACCATCATCGAAGCCCTCATCAAGACGGGCAAGAACAAGCAGGCCCTGCGGACCATTGCTCCCAGGGAGCCCTATGCTTTTCCGCCGAACTTCATGCGCATGGACCCCTTCGCCTTTTCGGCCCAGGAACTGACGGACATGATGGAAACGGGCACGGATGAAGTGCTCAAGACGTGGATGCTCAAGCGCTTCAACGGCATGAGCACGATTGTCCTCAATGAATTGTCCCATGATTCAGGCGTCGATGCCGGGCGTCCCGTAGGGGACTTGTCGCCGGCCGACCGCTTCGCCTGGTGCCGCACGGTCGAAGCCTTCGGCAAGCGCCTGGATGGCATTTCCGGTGCCTATGTCTATACGGTCAAGGGCAAGGAAGTCATCTTCCCGCTGGAACTGCACAGCCTGGCCCAATATCCGCGGCGCCATTTCAAGCTCATCGAAACGTACCTCAGCGAATACCAGGCGACGCACCGCAGCCTCAACGGCGAACAGGAACAGCTGCAAAAGAAAGTCGGCAAGCTCATCGAAAAGCAGAAGCGCAAGATCAAGCGCATTGCCAGCGAAATGAAAGAAACGAAGAAAATGGATACGTACAAGCTCTATGGCGACCTGCTCATGATCTACGCCTATGAAAAGCACGACCATGAAAAAGAAGTGACCGTCCCGAATCTCCTGTCGGAAGACCAGGAAAAGGTGACCATTCCCTTGAACCCGGCTTATTCCATGACGGACAATGCCAACCGCTATTACAAGCGCTATACCAAGATGCGCAACCGCAAGCAGATGTCGGCCCAGCTCCACGAAGAGAACCAGAAACACCTGGACTATCTCTACTCCTTGGAATACGCTTTGGAAAACACGAGTACGAAAGATGAAATCGCCGACATCAAGGCCGAAATGAAACAGATGAACCTCCTCAGCGGTCATAACCGGGACAAGCTTAAGAAAGAATCGGCCCAGGATATCCTGACCCTCCAGGCCGATGGACTCGACATCTGGGTCGGCCGCAACAACCGCCAGAACGATTTCCTGACTTTGAAGAAAGCCCATCCCTATGACCTCTGGTTCCACGTCAAGAACCAGCCCGGTTCCCACGTCATCCTGGCCTGCCATAACGTGACGCCTACGGACGCCCAGATCGAACGGGCTGCCCAGCTGGCCGCCTACTACAGCAAGTCCCGGGAAAGCTCGAAAGTCGAAGTCGACTGCACCCTCGTGCGCCACGTCAAGAAACCGGCCCATGCCGTCCCAGGCTACGTCATTTTCACCGACCAGACGACGTACATCGTAGAACCGAAAAAATAGTGGTTCGTGATTTGTAGGAGACTGTCGCACGGAGGTTTCTGCCATCATGCGAGGTCCCTTTCTCTTTATAGTTTGTAGTATGGAGTTTTTAGTTTGTAGAAGATTTCTTTAAATTTAAAACCATTCACTACAAACTGCAAACTTAAAACTCAAAAAAGGAGGCCCTGTGAAGGGGAGATGGCCGCCGAAGGCGGTCTGAGGGGTTCTTGATGAGGGCTGTTTCTTGTAAACTGTATGAAATAGTTGCAAAATAGGAGCTAATCAATGTATAATGAGGTATTGAATAGAATAATAAGGGGGTTCGTAAATGCGAAGTATGACTGGTTTTGGCAGCGGTTCCGGCAATGATGGGAAACTGGCTGTCACCCTTGAAATGCGCGCTGTGAACCAACGTTTTTTGGAATTGAATATCCGCATGCCTCATGCCTATCTGGCGCTGGAAGACCGGCTGCGCAGCGGCATCAAGGCTGTCCTCAAGCGGGGGAAAGTCGATGTCTTCGTCACCGTCCAGGACCTGGACCCGGCCGCACCGGACGTCCGCGTCGACCACGCCGCCCTGGGTGCGGTCAAGACGGCGCTGCAGGACGTGAACGACCGCTTTTTTGAAGGCAAGGCCGTGACCCTCGGCGACGTGACGTCTCTCACCCAGGACTGGTTCGTCCAGACGCCGCCGGCCATCGACGCCGATGCCAGCTGGCCGCCTTTTGAAGCCGCCCTGCAGGGGGCCTTGGACAGCATGGTCGCCATGCGCGAACGGGAAGGGGCCAATATCAGCCGCGATCTCCTCAGCCGGGCCGATAAGATGGCAGCCCTCGTCGAATCCATTGCCAGCCGCAAGGAAATCATCGTCCAGGCCTATGAAGAACGGCTGGAAAAGAAAATCCTGGCCCTCATGGATAAGGTCCAGGCCGCCGTTCCCGATGAAGACCGCCTTTTACAGGAAGTAGCCGTCTATTCGGATAAAGTCGATTTCACCGAAGAAGTCGTCCGCTTCCGCAGCCATCTGAACCAGTTGCATGCGATGCTGCAAAGTCCCGGTGAAGTAGGGCGCAAGCTGGATTTCCTCATCCAGGAAATGAACCGCGAGACTAACACCATCGGCTCCAAGGCCGGCGACCTGGCCGTGACCGAAGCGGTCCTGCAGCTCAAGAATGAAATCGAAAAGATCCGCGAACAGGTGCAGAATATCGAATGATGAACTTCAATTTATTAAATATCGGTTTCGGCAATGTCGTCATGGGCGATAAAGTCGTAGCCATCATCAGTCCTGAATCGGCGCCCATCAAGCGGCTCGTCCAGGATGCCCGTGACGGGAATACCCTCATCGATGCGACCTTTGGCCGCAAGACCCGGTCTGTCCTGGTCATGGACAATGGCTGGATCATCTTATCGGCCTTGCAGCCGGAAACGATTTCCCATCGCATCGTCCCTGCCGGCAGTGTGGCCGGCCTGGAAGCGGATGCGGCAGAAGGGGAAGAAGAAAAGGAGTAGTTGTGTCATGAATGATTCCGGATTGCTCATCGTCGTGTCCGGCCCGTCCGGAGCCGGCAAGGGGACTATCTGTTCTGCTCTGCGGGAACAGTTCCCCAATATCCAGTATTCCATTTCCATGACGACCCGTGATCCCCGGCCCGGGGAAGTAGACGGCGTCAATTATTATTTTGCCGATAACGCGCGGTTCGAGCAGCTCCTGGCAGAAGATGCCTTCCTGGAACACGCCAAGGTCTACGACCATTACTACGGCACGCCCAAGAAGTACGTCTATCAGATGCTGGAAGAAGGCAAGCATGTCATGCTGGAAATCGATATCCAAGGGGCCATGCAGGTCAAGGAACGGTATCCGCAGGGCGTCTTCATCTACATCGTGCCACCCAGCCGGGACGTCCTGGAAAAACGTCTCCGCGGCCGTCAGACCGATTCGGACGACGTCATCGCCGGCCGTCTGGCCAAGGCCCGGGAAGAACTGGACTGGATCGACCGTTATGATTATGTCATCGTTAACGACGACTTAGAGAAGGCCGTCGATGAAGCGGCATCCATCTTGAAAGCCGAACAGTGTAAAGTGACGCGTAATGCTCATCGCATTGCCCATACGAAAGAATTGTACCAATAATAGGAGAGATGAACTATGTTAATTAAACCGACCCTCGAATCCTTGATGACGAAAGTAGACAGCAAATACACGCTGGTCACGCTGGCTGCCAAACGGGCCCGCCAGCTTACCGATGGCGACGAACCCCTCGTCGACGTCGATACGACGAAAGTAGTTTCCATTGCCATGGAAGAAATCGACCAGGGCAAGATCACGTATGAAGCACCGCGTGACGGCATTAAATAACACGGAGGTGTTTTCCATGAGCTTGGAAAAGAAAAAGATTGTCTTAGGTGTCACTGGCGGCATCGCTGCCTTTAAAGCGGCTTCCATTGCCAGCCAGCTCCGCAAGCAGGGCGCTGAAGTCAAATGTATCATGACCGACCATGCGACGCAACTGATCACGCCGCTGACGATGCGGGAAATCTCGGGCAATCCCGTTGCCGTATCCATGTTTGGCGATGTCCCTGAATTCAACGTGGAACACATCGCCCTGGCCCGCTGGGCTGACGTCTTTGTCATCGCTCCGGCGACGGCCGACATCATCGGTAAGATTGCCAACGGCATTGCCGACGACATGCTGTCGACGACAGTCATGGCTACGACGGCACCGGTCCTTATTGCGCCGGCTATGAATACCAATATGTATCTCAACCCCATTACCCAGGACAACATGGCCAAGCTGAAGAAATTCGGCTATCATTTCATCGAACCCGACAGCGGTCATCTGGCCTGTGGCATCGACGGCGTCGGCCGCCTGCCCGAACCGGATACCATCGTCGACTACATCGAACTCCTGGCTTGCCGCAATGACCTCTTGAAAGGGAAGAAGGTCATCGTCACGGCTGGCGGCACGCGGGAACCTATCGACCCGGTCCGCTTCATCGGCAATCACTCCAGCGGCCGCATGGGCTTTGCCATCGCTAAAGCCGCCGTCATGGCCGGTGCTGAAGTCACGCTGGTTGCCGGGACGACGGATAACCTCAAGACACCGGCCGGCCTGGCCCGCCGCATCGATGTCGGCAGTACGCACGACATGAAAGCCGCTGTCGACTCCTGTTATGACGACTGCGACCTGGTCATCAAGGCGGCAGCCGTCGCCGATTACCGCTCGGCTCATCCGGCAGAAAACAAGATCAAGAAGAACGATGATACCTTGACCCTCGAAATGGCTAAGAATCCGGATATCCTCTACGGCCTGGGCCAGCGCAAGACTCATCAGACCCTGGTCGGCTTTGCTGCTGAAACGACGAACGTCATCGAATACGGTACCAAGAAGCTCAAGAAGAAGAACCTCGACATGCTCGTCGCCAACGACGTCAGTGCCGAAGGGGCCGGCTTCAAAGGGACGACCAATATCGCTACTCTGCTTTTCCCGGACGGCTCCATGGAAAAATTAGAAAAAATGGATAAAGACGAACTCGCTGCCATCATCGTAGCCCGCGCGGCTGCCATTATGGAGAAAAAACATAGTTGATAGCAGGGAGTTTGCAGTTTGCAGAAAAAGAGGCTGTCGCATGAAGACAGCCTCTTTTTGAATATTAAGTTTGCAGTTTGTAGTGAAGGATTTCAAATTTAAAACCCTCTTCTACAAACTACAAACTCCGTACTACAAACTATAAGATGAGTCATCAGCCACTTACATGCCCTACGATGGCTTTGGCGAAGCCGTTGAGGTTGGTCGGGCCGATGGAGAGGATGGGGCAGCCTTTTTCTTTGGCTTCTGTAATGGCCCAGCGGACGAGGGGCGTCTTGCCGTCTTCCAGGTTGACGACTAACAGGGACGATTCTTTGATCATCCGGTCATCGCCGGCCTGGCCGCTTATGAGAACGACGGCGCCGAAACGACGCTGGATGCGGCGCTGCCAGTCGGGATCGCCGCCGGCCAGGGCAATCTGATGTCCCCTGAGGACGCGGTCGAGCTGCCGTGTATAATCGCGCTGGGTCATGAAAGAGGGCAGGTCCAGGCCGCGGTCTTCCGGGTCCCGGGCCGAGCGCGATGCTTCCTGAGGCGTCACTTTCCGGGAGGCCTGTCCTTTGGCCAGGTCCGGCCGTACCTGACGCTTGTTGAGTTCCTTGCGCAGGGCCAGGAGTTCGGCAATCTGGCTGGAGGCTGTTTCCTTGATTTTCTCAATGTATTGTTCCTGTTTGCGGATGCGGTCTTCGTACTGTTTGCGGTCCTGCTCGCGGCCAGTACGTTCGGCATCGAGTTCCTGGCGCAGCCGTTCCAGTTCCGAAAGGACGGCCGTGCGGTTCTTGGCTTCCAGGCGCAGGCGCAGGAGTTCTTCTCTGTCGGCGTCCATCTGGGCCTTTTCTTCCCGCAGCTGCTGAAGTTCTTCTTTTTCTTTGCCCATCATCATGGCCGGCGTTTCCTGACCGCCTGTGACTGCTTCGTCGGACCAGGGCTGGTCGCAGATGGCCATGAGATAGATGCCCAGGGCATGGGCCACGGCGTGCTTGGCCATCTGTACGTCTTCAAAGACATCGGTCAAGCCGAGAATCTGGTTGTCTGTCTGGAGCATGAGCAGGTCGATGATGCCCATATAGGAAAAGGATTCCATGGTCTGCGCCATGTCGTAGCGTTCGAGGTGAATCGTGCCGGCGTAGATTTCTTCCGGGGTTTGTTTGGACGTATAATACGTATTGATGAGCAGCCGGTCGGCTGTCCGTTCATAGATCCGCAGTACCAGGGCGTCTTCCTGGTCCGTGCCGGTGTGGCGGCTGAAAGTCAGCCGTTCCTGGGAAAGGAGGGTCGTCACCAGGCTCGGGGTCTTGTACCACTTGCCGAATACTTCTACCCGCTTGGCCAGCCGCAGATCGCCGGGCTTGCTGCAGGTTGCATAATCAAAATAAGGGTCATTGAAGAATATATCTCTAGGCCGCAATTTGGTCATATCTAATCATCCTTTCTATCTTCTCCATTATAACCCTGCCTGTAGGGCAACGTCTAGTAGACAATGTTTTTTAGGCATAAAAAACACTTGCAAAATAGGCGGACTTGAATTATAATGGATGAGCAAACCAAATAAAGAACCATCAAGAGACGACGGAGGGACTGGCCCTGTGATGTCGCAGCAACCTTCAGCTATGAAAGGTGCTAATTCCAGCAGTGATATACTGGCAGATGGGGACTAGAAGCCCCTCTCATGAAGTCATGGATGAGGGGAATTTTTTTTAAGGAGGATCACTCATGGCAAAAAATCGTGAATTCTTTACATCCGAATCCGTCACTGAAGGCCATCCCGATAAAATGGCTGACCAGATTTCGGACAGCATTTTGGATGCCATTCTTGCAAAAGATAAAAACGCCCGCGTTGCCTGCGAAACTTTGGTAACGACTGGCATGGTACACGTTGTCGGCGAAATCTCTACGACGTGCTACGTCGATATCCCGCATATCGTCCGCGAAACAATTCGTGAAATCGGTTATACCCGCGCAAAATATGGGTTTGACTGCGATACCTGCGGCGTTCTCGTCTCTTTGGACGAACAGTCCCCGGATATCGCCATGGGCGTCGACGATGCCCTGGAAAAGAAAGAAGGCAATACGGATAAATTCGATACCATCGGCGCTGGCGACCAGGGCATGATGTTCGGCTATGCCACCAACGAAACGGACGACTACATGCCGCTGCCTATTTCCCTGGCACACCGTCTGGCCCGCCGCCTGGCTAAGGTCCGCAAAGACGGCACGCTGCCGTATCTCCGTCCCGATGGCAAGACCCAGGTCACTGTCGAATATGAAGACGGCAAACCGGTCCGCATCGATACCATCGTCATTTCGGCACAGCACAGCCCTGAAGTCAGCCGTGAACAAATCGAAAGCGATCTCCTCGAATTCGTCATCAAACCGGAACTTCCGGAAGGCTTGTTCGACGACAAGACGAAGCTCTTCATCAACCCGACAGGCCGTTTCGTCATCGGCGGTCCCCAGGGCGATTCGGGCCTCACAGGCCGTAAGATCATCGTCGACACCTATGGCGGCATGGCTCGTCATGGCGGCGGTGCCTTTTCCGGCAAAGACCCCACAAAAGTCGACCGTTCGGCTGCTTATGCGGCCCGCTACGTCGCCAAGAACGTCGTCGCTGCCGGCCTGGCTGACAAATGCGAAATCCAGCTGGCTTATGCCATCGGCGTAGCCCGCCCGGTTTCTATCCACGTTGAAACCTTTGGTACAGGCAAAGTCCCGAACGAAAAAATCGTCGAACTCATCGAAAAGAACTTCGACCTTCGTCCGGCTGGCATCATCTCCATGCTCGACTTGCAGCGCCCGATTTACAAACAGACCGCTGCTTATGGCCACTTCGGCCGCAACGACCTCGACCTGCCTTGGGAAAAGACAGACAAAGCCGATACGCTCCGCAAAGAAGCCGGCTTATAAGAGGCGGTTCGATAAACTGAACATCCAAAAAAGAGGCTGTCGCATGAAGACAGCCTCTTTTTGAATATTAAGTTTGCAGTTT
>CABMPA010000031.1 GCA_902388315.1 uncultured Megasphaera sp.
ATGAAGAACTTCCCTGAATTTCGTTATATTGTAGGACTCAAATCCTATGATGTAAAATATTTGGACGGTCGGGAACCGAAACACGTCACGACAACGAACCACTTCCTGACAAGTGGCTATTCCGGTGCCAATGGCGTGAAGACGGGCTTCACCAACGCTGCCGGCGACTGCCTGGTAGCTTCGGCGACGCGCGACGGCCATACACTGGTCTTAGTCCTGTACAACGACGACAACCGTTGGACCGACGCACCGGCTATTTTAGATTATGGCTTCCGGAGACTGCAGATGGGGAAATAGCCTGACCGGAAGCGATACGAGGGGGTATAGTTATGGCGCACGTTTTGATTATTGAAGATGACAGTATGATTGCTGCCATCGAACGGGACTTTCTCGAGGCCAATGGCTTCGAAGTATCCGTAGCCATGACGGGAAAGGAAGGCATGAAGATTTTTGACAGCGGGGCCATCGAAGCGGTCTTGCTGGATATCGGCCTGCCCGACACGGATGGCTTTATGTTGTGCCGCAAACTGCGGGACATCAGTAACGTCCCCATTATCTTCATCACCGCTCGGGGGAGCGACGACGATAAGATCAAGGGACTGGGGCTCGGTGCAGACGATTACATCGTCAAGCCCTTCAATCCATCGGAAATGATGGCCCGCCTGAAGGCTCATCTGGAAATCCATCAGAGACTGTTAGGGGTACGTCTACAGGATGCCGATGACAACAAGCCGGATATCCAGGTCGGCGATTTGCGTATTTTCATCAAACGCCATCAGGTATTCCGGGGAAAAACAGAAATCAATCTGACTGGCAAAGAATTCAACCTGCTCTTGTTCCTGGCCCGTCATCCCAACCAGGTCTTTTCCAAGAAGTACCTCTTTGAGATGATCTGGCATCTCGATGCCCTGGGCGAACTGGCGACGGTGACGGTCCACGTCAACCGCCTGCGGGACAAGCTCAACGAAGTCAGTCCTGAATTCACGGCTATCGAAACCGTTTGGGGAAACGGGTATCGTTTCCGTGTAGAAGAATAGAGAAAGGGGCTGTCGCACGAAGGCTTCGGCCATCATGCGAGGCCCCTTTGGCTTTATAGTTTAAAAACCTTCATTACAAACTACAAACCTGAAACTCAAAAAGAGGCTATCGCATTGGCGATAGCCTCTTTTTTCACTATTAGTAATTGATGTTGCGGAGTTCGAAGAAGGACTGGGGATGTGCACAGACCGGGCAGACTTTCGGAGCTTCGACAGCTTCTACGATGAAGCCACAGTTGCGGCAGATCCAGGTCTTCTTGTCAGATTTCTTGAAGACTTCCTGTTTTTCGACGTTAGCCAGGAGAGCGAGGTAGCGTTCTTCATGGTGTTTTTCGATTTCAGCTACTTTTTCGAATAAGAAGGCGATCTTGTCGAAGCCTTCTTCGCGGGCTTCTTTAGCAAAGGTCGGATACATTTCCGTCCATTCGTAGTGTTCGCCGGCAGCAGCGTCTTTCAGTGCGTTGATGTCGTTCGGCATTTCGCCGCCGTTGAGGAGTTTGAACCAGATTTTAGCGTGTTCTTTTTCGTTGTTTGCCGTTTCTTCAAAGAAAGCTTTGATCTGTTCGTAGCCTGCTTTTTTAGCTACGCTGGCATAATAGGTATACTTGTTACGGGCCTGGGATTCACCAGCAAAAGCAGCCTGTAAGTTTTTTTCTGTTTTCGAACCTTTTAATTCCATAATTCATTTCCTCCTTGACAAAAAGTTATATTTTAAATTATTTTTTAGCACCTCTTTGGGTTGATTTCATTGTAGCACTTTTTAACCCTAATGTCAATGGATAATTATTATTTGTTAGTAGAAATTTTATCGGGTTCGGTTGTTGTCATGGCTGTCAGATGTATGGTCCCGGTCACTGGCATGATTCGTGTGCTGCTGGCTGTTCTGGCTGCCGTTCTGGGACTGGCTGCTGCTCCGGGAGGTCGGGGATTGGCTGTTCCGGCTCTGGGACTGGGACTGGGACTGGGATTGGGACCGGCTGCGGCTGGTGCTGTCATCGCGGGTATAGGAATCCCACTTGGCTTTGACCGTATCGCCAGCATCTTCGGCCGAGTCCTTGAGGCTGCCGTACTTTGCCTTGAACTGGGCTTCAATCTGGTCGGCCTTTTCCGGGTACATGGCCTTCAATTTCGCCAGGAGTTCAGCCTTGCTGGCATTGCCCTTGTCCAGGGCGCCCTGGATTTCTCTATATTCTTTATAATAGGCCATCCAATGCGTGAGCGGGCCGTAATCGTTGCTCATGAAGGACATATAGCTGCCGAAGGCGCAGGCCAGGGTCAGGACGAGGCAGATGAGGACGCGCTTCATTTACTGCGCCCCCTTTCCGCGGGCTGCGGCGTGACAGGCCTGGCTGGCCGAGCTGGCTGTCATGGCGGCGAAGAGGACCGTCATGACGGCCAGGACCCGGGTGACTATGGAGAGCGTCGGCAGGGGCAGGAGGTCGGTATAGGCATAAGCCGGGATGAAGGAAATGCCGATGGCTGCCAGAATGACGATGGCCAGGGCCAGGTAGAGGAAGCCGCTGAGTATGCCGAAGAGGGTACCGAGGATATCCATAAACGGACTGGCTACGGCTTTGGCTGTTTTCCCCATCTGGCTGTCGCCGTCGTTCCAGTTGAAATCCTTGCCCGTCTTGGCGGCTTCGGCAGCGTAGCGCTGGCGCATGACCTGTTCCCGGTCGTAACGGCGCTGCTGCTGGGCCAGCTGCTGCTGACGGTAATAGTCATCGTCCCGGTCCTGGTCGTAGAAAACGCGGTCTTCCACGCCGGGGCCGAAATCGCCGTAAGCCCCGTATTCGTCGCCGGGCATACGCGGGTTGTCTTCGGGGACGATGGGCTCGCCGATATAGTAACGATAGATATTCTTGGGATGCCCCAGTTTACAGCAGATTTCTTCTTCCGATCTGCCTTCTTTGGCACCGAGGCGGAACTGTTCTTCGCAGTCTTCGATGATGCCTTTCAAATCATTTTTGTCGCTCTTGCGGAAATAGTAGCGCAAGAGGTCCATAAATTCATTCTTTCTCATGCTTTACTCTGTCAGGCCCTTCCTTTCCGATGAGTGCTTCATAACGCTGGTGGAACGTGGCACCGTGCTGCCAGGCCGCGACGCTGATGGCGGCGATGGCGATGATGACGATGAAGATAGCGAATACCGGCATGTCCGGCAAAAAGGCGACCGACGCCAGGGGTTCCTTCTCCAGGGCGATGCAGAGGGCGACCCAGCCCAGGAGGGCGACGGCAAATATCGTGCAGATCGTGCCGATGATGTAGCAGATGAGATAGGACCGGCGTAGGCTTTGCCGGCTCATCGATGATTTCAAAGCAATTCCTCCTCTTTCATTCATTCCCTGTTATCTTAACACAGGCACTATGGCAGGTCAATCGCGGCGGCCCATTCCCTTGCAGACAGGGACGCTGGGCTATATAATGATATATAATTCTATTTGCTTTTTGAAGGAGGAATTTTGATGGCTGATTTTGTCCGTTATTATGTAGGTGACATTGTTCAGATGAAGAAGGCCCATCCCTGCGGCTCGAATGAATGGGAAGTGCTGCGCATCGGTGTCGATTTCGTCATCCGCTGCATGGGGTGTGGCCACCGGGTCATGATTCCCCGGCCTAAATTTGAAAAGTCTGTCAAAAAACGATTAAAATGTGCCGGTGATGAAAGTGAAAAAGCGTAAAAAGTTAGAAAAAGGTATTTTTATTTTTAGGACTTTGTGGTACAATAGTCAACAGCTGATATTTTAATACTTTACTAAGATAAAGAACTAAAGAAAGGGAGGTCATAGGATGAACAACAATACCTTGGATGGAGTGAAGATGCTCCACCATGATGAAATGCGCAATTATGACCGGATCCAGGGAAAAATAATTTCTGTTATTATGAACCACGGCTGTAAGATTATTGAAACGCCGAGTTTTGAAGATTATGATGTATACCAGCACTTCTTTCCACAGCTCCGCCAGCAGATGGTCAAGACCATCGACACCGATGGCCGGGTCCTGGTCCTGCGGCCCGATGTGACGCTGCCTATCGTCGAAACGGCGGCCCGCGAATTCCCGCGGTCGAACCAGCTGCTCAAGTTCGGCTACGTCAGTACGGTCTTCCGCGAATATTACGGCCGCTCGACGTATGGCAAGGATTTCCTGCAAGGGGGCATCGAAATCCTGGGCGATTCCAGCCCTGAATGTGATGGCGAAGTCATCGTCACGGCGGCAGAAATCCTCAAAGCCGTCGGCGTCGAAAACATCCGCATCGACATCGGTACGGCGGCCTATACACAGGCCCTGTTCGATGGCCTTCCGATTTCGGAAGAGCAGAAGGAAACGCTCAAAGGGTATATGGCTGACCGCAACCTCGTCGCCTGCAAGTCTTATATCGCGGCGCTTCCGGTATCGGCCGATGCCCGTAAGGCCCTGGAAGCATTGCCGGTCCTCTTTGGCCCCTATGCGCAGACCTTGAGCAAGGCCCGGGACTATTCCATCAACAGCGGCATGCTCAACGCCTTGTCGCGGCTGGAACGGGTTTATGACTATATCCTCTATGCCGGCTATGCCGACAAAGTCCAGCTCGACTTCGGCTTTGCCAGCCGCCTGGGCTATTATACGGATACGGTCTTTAAGGTCTACGTCGACGGCGCCTTGTACGACATCATCGACGGCGGCCGCTATGACCAGCTGTCGTCGCGGTTCGGCATCGACCGTCCGGCCTGCGGCTTCGGCATGAACATCAATTTATTGTATGAATACATGAGCGATGCCGGTCTGTTGGAAGATACGGAACCGTCGTTCCAGATGGCCGTATCCTATACGGCCGGCGACCAGACCCTGGTCCGGGACCTCATGAACTGGCGCGACCGCGGCTTCCGCGTCGCAGCTTATCCCGATTCGTCCTTCATCGACAGTGCCGATTACAGTATCCACGCCATTTACCGTAACGGTTCGTACTATAAGGACGGCAAGGCCATGACGGCCGAAGAATTGGAAGCACTCATGGGGAGGTTGTAACATGGCGATTCATATTGCACTGGCCAAGGGCCGTATTCATAAAGTGGTCATGAAGTATTTAGCCGAAAGCGGCTATGATTTCCCGACGTATTCCGAAGAGAGCCGCAAGCTCATCTTTGAAGATGCCAGGGGCCAGCTCAAAGTGACCCTGGTCAAGTCGCCCGACGTCGCGGTCTACGTCGAACGCGGTGCCGCTGACGTCGGCATCGTCGGCAAGGACGTCCTCATCGAAGAAGCGCCGGGTGCCGACGTCTACGAAGTCATGGACCTGGGCATCGGCCGCTGCCGTATGGCCGTCGCCGGCATCGCCGGCAAGAAGGTCGACATGACTAAGCGCATCACCATCGGCACGAAATATCCGCGCATTGCCCGCAGCTATTTCGAGGCCAATCATCACAGCGTCGACATCATCAAGCTCAACGGCTCTGTCGAACTGGCACCGATCGTCGGCTTGTCCGATGTCATCGTCGATATTGTTGAAACGGGGAATACCTTGAAGGCCAACGGCCTGGAAGTCTTGAAATACTTCATGGACTTCAGCGCCCGCATGATTTGCAATCCCGTTTCTTTTAAGATGAAATATAACGAAATCCAGCAGCTCATGGATGTCATCCGTGAACACAGCATGAAGGCATAACTAAGGGGGAGTTAAAGTGGAATGGATAGATGTACCCAGTGAAGGGTTGACCTTACGCGACATTCGCCGCATTACAAAACGGGACCAGGCAGAAAGTGAAGATATCCGCAAGGCCGTCGAAGCCATCCTGGCTGATATCGAACAGCGCGGCGATGCGGCTGTCCGGGAATATACGAAGCGCTTCGACGGGGTAGAACTGGACAGTTTCCTGGTTTCGCCGGAAGAAATCGACAATGCCGTCGACATCGTCGGCCCCGATTTCATGGCTATTTTAGAAGAAGCGGCGGCTAATATCCGGGCTTATCATGAACGCCAGGTCGAACAGACCTGGATCGATACCTTCCGCCCCGGCGTCCGCCTGGGTGCCAAGTTCACGCCTATCCAGCGCGTCGGCGTCTACGTTCCCGGCGGCACGGCTGCCTATCCGTCGACGGTCCTCATGGACACCATCCCGGCCCACGTCGCCGGCGTCCCGTCCATCGCCGTCTTTACGCCGCCTGCCAAAGACGGGTCGGTCAATCCCTACATCCTGGCTGCGGCCCACGTCGCCGGTGCTACGGAAATCTATAAAGCTGGCGGGGCCCAGGGCATTGCGGCTGCCGCTTACGGCACGGAAAGCATCCCGCCGGTCTTTAAAATCGTCGGTCCCGGCAACGCCTATGTCGCCATGGCCAAGCGCCTGGTCTTCGGTACCGTCGGCATCGACATGATCGCCGGCCCCAGTGAAGTCGGTGTCCTGGCCGACCACGACGCCAACCCGGTCTGGGTGGCTGCCGACCTCCTGGCCCAGGCTGAACACGACCGCCGGGCGGCTGTCTTCCTGGTCACGCCCAGCGCCGCCTTTGCTGGTGAAGTTGAAGCCGAAGTCCGCCGCCAGCTGGAAGAACTGCCGCGCAAGGACATCGCCGCTGAATCCATTGAAAAACACGCCAAGTTCTTTATCGTCAAGGATAAGGACCAGGCTGTGGACATCATGAATCTCATCGCTCCGGAACACTTGGAAATCGCCTTCAGCGATGCCGAAGCATGGGCCAAGAAAATCGTCAATGCCGGTGCTATCTTCATGGGACCCTATACGACGGAACCCCTGGGCGACTACTTCGCCGGCCCCAATCATACATTGCCGACCATGGGTACGGCGGCTTTCTCGTCGCCCCTCGGTGTCTATGACTTCGTCAAGCGCAGCAGCCTCCTGGAATACGATAAGGATGCTTTCGGAGCTGTCGCCGACAAGGTCATGCGCTTCGCCAATGTCGAAGGATTACAGGCTCACGGCCTGGCTGTAAGGAGGAGAATCGATGAATAATAACTGGCTTCGCAATACTATCCGTTCTTTTGAACCTTATGTCGTCCCGGAAATCAAAGAGCATACGGTCATCAATGCCAATGAAAGCCCCTATAATATCTTTGATTTTCCCAAGGTCAAGGCCGATTTCCTGGAACGCCTGGCCCAGACGCCGTCGTACCATTACCCCGACCCCTTTGCCGAAGAACTGCGGGCAGCCCTGGCAAAATATGTCGGCTGCCAGCCCCAGGAAGTGCTGGTCAGCAATGGCGGTGATGAAATCATCAGCCTCATCATGAATACCTTCCTCAATCCCGGCGATACGCTCCTGACCCATACGCCGACCTTCGACATCTACGGCATCGACGCCGAAGTCCTCGGCGCCCAGGTCGTCACCGTATCCGACCTCGATGGCTACCGCCGCGACCGCGACGGCCTCCTGGCCAAAGTGAAGGAACTCCAGCCGAAGGTGACGGTCCTCTGCAACCCGAATAACCCGACGGGGGAACTGCTGCCCCTGGATTATGTCGAAAGCCTGGTCCAGTCTGCCGACAATATCGTCGTCGTCGATGAAGCGTATCTGGAATTTGCCGGCGCGCCGAGCATCATTACCAAGCTCTCCCAGTACGATAACCTCATCGTCATCCGCACTTTGTCCAAGGCCTTCGGCCTGGCCGGCTGCCGCGTCGGTTACGGCGTCGCCCAGAAGGAAGTCATCGACGCCCTGGGCCTGACCAAACTCGTCTATAACCTGAATATCCTTTCCCAGAACGCCGCCCTGGCTGCCATGGACTATGCCGATGACATCCTGGCCCACAACATCCCGCCGACACTGGCAGCACGGCAGTATTTCATCGACGCTCTGAAGGACGTGCCTGGCCTTACGGTCTATCCCAGCTCGGCGAACTTCGTCCTGGTCCGCGTCCCCGACGGCCCGGCCATGGTAAAGGCCCTGCACGACGCCGACATCTGCGTCCGCTCCTATAAGGCGGCCGACCTCAAGAACTGCCTGCGCATCACCATTACGACGGAAGATGTCGTCCGCCGCGTCGTTGCCGTCATGACCGGGGAGGCGAAGAAATATGCGTAGTGCCCAGATCGAACGGGAAACGGCAGAAACCCAGATTGCCGTCTCCCTCAACATCGACGGCTCCGGTACCTTCGGCGGGACGACGGGCATCGGTTTCTTCGACCACATGATGAATCTCCTGGCCTGCCACAGCGGTATGGACATTACCCTCCACGTCCACGGCGACCTCGACGTCGACACGCATCACACCATCGAAGACCTGGCCATCGTCTTTGGCGACGCCCTGACTCAGGCCCTGGGCGACAAGAAGGGCATCAACCGCTACGGCATGTTCTACTGCCCTATGGATGAAGCCCTGACGCGGATCGTCATCGACCTCAGCGGCCGGCCCTACCTGGTCTATGATGTGAAGCTTGCTGTCGAACGCATCGGGACCTTTGAAACGGAAATGCTCAAAGAATTCCTCTATGCCCTGGCCGTCCACGGCCGCATGAACCTGCACGTCACCAATCTCTATGGCGAAAATGCCCACCACATCGTCGAATCGGTGTTCAAAGGGCTGGGCCATGCACTGAAAGAAGCCGTCCGCATCGAAGGCGACGAAACGAGTGTCTTGTCGACAAAAGGGGTGTTATGATGAAGATTGCGATTATTGATTACGAAGTTGGCAACCTGGCCAACGTATACAATGCCTGGAAGCGCCTGGGCATCGAAGCGGCCATTACCCGCGACCCGGCCGTCATCCGCGACGCTGACCTGGTCGAACTGCCCGGCGTCGGCGCTATCCGCGATGCCATGGGGAACTTACAGAAATTCGACCTCATCCCGCTCCTGCAGGAACAGGTCCGGAGCGGCAAGTTCTTCATGGGCGTCTGCCTGGGCATGCAGGCCCTCTTTGAAAAGAGCTATGAAGGCGGCACCTATGACTGCCTGGGCTTCCTGCCCGGCGACATCGTGCCCTTCCATACGAAACTGAAAGTGCCCCACATGGGCTGGAATGAATTGGAATTCCGCCAGGAACACTGGCTCCAGAAAGGATTGCCGGCCCATCCTTACGTCTATTTCGTCCATTCCTATCATAAAGCCCCTGCCGATACGCCCGACGTCATCGCTACGGCCGATTACGGCCAGCCCGTCCCGGCTATCTGCGGCAAAGACAATGTCCTGGGCTTCCAGTTCCATCCGGAAAAGAGCGGCCGCGTCGGCGAACAGCTCCTCCGGAACGTCGTCGATTACGTCATGAAGAAAGGGTGAGACTATGATCGTATTTCCCGCTATCGATATCCAGAACGGCCATGCTGTCCGCCTGCGCCAGGGCGTCAAAGACGACAGCACGACTTATTTTGAGAACCCCGTCGATGCCGCTGTCAAATGGTGTGACGAAGGGGCCATGTTCCTCCACGTCGTCGACCTGGACGGCGCTTTTTCGGGCAAACTGACCAATGCGTCGATCATCGGCGACATTTGTGAAGCCGTCGATATCCCCGTCGAAGTCGGCGGCGGTGTCCGCAGCGAAGAAGCCATCGAAACCTATCTGGAAGCCGGCGTCAACCGCGTCATCATCGGCTCCAAAGCCGTCGAAGATCCGGAATTCATCACGGCCATGGCCAAGAAATACGGCTCGTCCCTGGCTGTATCCATCGACGCCAAGGGCGACGTCGTCGCGACCCGCGGCTGGGTCGACGGCAGTGACAAGAAAGTCCTGCCCTTTGCCCAGTCCATGCTCGACATCGGCATCAATACCCTGGTTTATACGGACATCAGCCGCGACGGCATGCTGACCGGGCCGAATTTTGCCATGCTCAGCCAGCTCCAGCAGCTGCCTTTCATCCGCCTCATCGCTTCCGGCGGCATGAGCAGCATCGATGATCTGAAGAAATTACAGGCCATGGGCGTCTACGGTGCCATCACCGGCAAGGCGCTCTACGAGGGGAAAATCACTATGGCCGAAATCCGCGCATTAGGGGGAATGTAAGATGTTGGCAAAACGTATTGTACCGTGCCTGGACGTCCGCGATGGCCGCGTCGTCAAAGGTAAACAGTTTAAACATATCCAGGACGTCGACGATCCCGTCAAACTGGGCAAGTTCTATTCGGACCAGCTCGCCGACGAACTCGTCTTCTATGACATCACGGCGACCCATGAAAAACGCCATATCTTCATCGACGTCGTCCGCGCCGTAGCCGAAGCTATTACCATTCCCTTTACCATCGGCGGCGGCATCAGCAGCATCGACGACTTCCACCAGGTCCTGCGGGCCGGTGCCGATAAGGTATCGGTCAACTCGGCAGCCGTCCGCCGTCCCGAACTGATCCGCGAAGCGGCCCAGCGTTTCGGCAGCCAGTGCGTCGTCCTGTCCATCGACGCCAAGCGCGACAGCCACGGCAGCTGGCAGGTCTACGTCGAAGGGGGCCGCAAGAATACGGGCATCGACGCCATCGCCTGGGCTAAACAGGGCGTCGCCCTCGGTGCCGGCGAAATCTGCATGAACTCCATGGACGCTGACGGCGAAAAGGCCGGCTTCGACCTGGAACTGAACCGCCGCCTGGCCACGGAACTGCCCGTGCCCATCATCGCTTCCGGCGGGGCCGGCACGATGCAGGATTTCAAGGATGTCTTCGACGTCGGCGTCGACGCCGCCCTGGCCGCATCGGTCTTCCATTTCGGCCAGATCGACATCCCCGATTTGAAGACCTATTTACAGGGACAGGGAATTCCCATGAGAGGGGCAGAAGAATAAATGGAAAGTGTATCGATGAAAGATATTAAATTTGATGAAAAGGGCCTCGTGCCGGCTGTCGTCCAGGAAGGGTGCAGCGGCAAGGTCCTCATGGTGGCCTATATGAACGCTGAAGCGCTGAAGCGCACTGTCGAAAGCGGCGACGCCTGGTATTACAGCCGCAGCCGCCAGGAATTGTGGCATAAAGGCGAAACGTCGGGCCACTTCCAGCACGTCCGCTCCATCGCCGTCGACTGCGATGCCGACACGATCCTCCTGACCGTCGACCAGATCGGCGCTGCCTGCCATACAGGCCACAAATCGTGTTTCTTCCGGTCCATGACGGAATGGGAAAAGACCTATACCGGCAACTTGTCCATGCTGTCGGACCTGCGCGAAGAAATCAGTGAAAAACGCGTCCATCCGACGGAAAAATCCTACACGGCCTACCTCCTGCAGACCGGCATCGACAAGATTTGCAAGAAAATCGGCGAAGAATCGTCGGAAGTCATCATTGCCGCCAAGAACGCCGACCCCGTCGTCAAGGACATGTCCGAAGCCGCTGAAAACCTGCGCCTCGAAGTCTGCAAGGAATCGGCTGACCTCTTGTATCACCTGTCCGTCCTCTGGGAAGACACGGGTGTCACCGTCAACGACGTCATGAAGGTCCTGGAAGAACGGTCCCATGTCAAAGGCAATAAAAAGACCGTCGGCCATTTGGACAAAACATTTTAAGAAAGAGGAGGAAGGCGCGATGAAGAAAGTGATTTTTGATGTCGACGGCGTCTTGCTCAGCGAAAAGCGCTATTTCGACGTATCGGCCCTGGTCGTCTGGGAATGGTATTACAGTCCGCGCTATATGCACCTCAAACCGGAACAGATCACGGCCGACCTCGACGACGATACCATCGCCGCCCTGCGGGCCCGCTTCTGGAAAGACGACGCCATCTTATTGTGGCTCAAGAAACACGGTGTCAACAGCAACTGGGACATGGTCCATGCCCATATCGTCGTCACCTTGTGGCTCATGCTGGAACAATATGTCGCCGACCATGGCTGTCTGGACGGTTGTCTGAAGAACCTCGACGACGTCCAGTACCTGGGCTCCCTGTTGCGGGGCTATCCCATACCGACGGCCGATGACGTCTATCGCCGCCTGGATAATGTCATCCCCGAACGGGCCGGCAAGGACGAGGTCTTTACCTATCTGACCGATGCCGTCCAGTCGTCCCTGGGGGCTAGCTCCCGCCAGTGGACGCCCCTCAATTCGCCCTTGTGGCAGCTGGAATTCGAGGCCTTCCAGGACTGGTATTTCGGCGACGACCTTTATGAACAGACGTATGGGAAAAAGCCCTGCGTACCGGGAAAACCGGGCTTTTTGACGCGGGAAGAACCGCTGGGGAGCGTCGATGGCATCCGCCAGATGTTCAAGACCTTGAAGAAGCGGGGCTATCAGATTGCCATCGCTACGGGCCGGTCGAAGATGGAAATGGAAATCCCTTTCCGGACCTATGGCTGGCTCAACGAATTCGATGAACACTATGTGGCCACCTACAGCGATGTCGAAGAAGCCGAAGCCATGCTGCACATGTCCCTGGACAAGCCCAATCCCTTTGCCTATTACCTCGGGGCCTTCGGCAAGAATAAGAAGCACTACCTCGATTACATCAGTCATCCCGATGACTTCAAGAAAGGCATCTATTACGTCGTCGGCGATTCCCTGGCCGATGTCTGGTGCGCCCGGGCCATGGGGGCTACCATGATCGGGACCCTGACCGGCATCGACGGTCCGGCCGCCAAGCCCATGTTCAAAAAGGAACACGTCCGCTACATCGTCGACTCGGTCGAACAGATTTTAGATATTTTACCGTAGGAATCATCATGAAAATCACAGCTATTGAAATCGGGAAGATCGCCATTCCCTTGAAAACGCCGTTCATCACGGCTCTGCGCCGCGTCGACGTCGCCGAAGACCTGGTCGTCAAGGTCCATACCGACGATGGCCATACAGGGTACGGCAATGCCCCGGCGACGGTCGTCATCACCGGCGACAGCCACGAATCCGTCGCCGCCGCCATCAGGCAGACCATCGGGCCGAAACTCATCGGCCGGGATATCGACGACCGCGAAGATATCCTGGATACGATCCACCAGTCCATGGTCCACAACACGTCGGCCAAGGCTGCCCTGGACATGGCCGTCCACGACCTCTTTGGTCAGCGCTACGGCCTGCCCTTGTACCGTTTCTTCGGTGGCCGCAAGACGCGCATCGCCTCGGACCTCACCATCAGCGTCAATGCCCCGGACACCATGGCTTCCGATGCTGTCCAGGCCGTCGCCCGCGGCTACAGCCACTTGAAGCTGAAAGTCGGCATCGACCCGGCCGTGGACTTCCAGCGCGTCGCCGCCATCCGCAAAGCCGTCGGGCCGGACGTCACTATCCGCCTCGACGCCAACCAGGGCTGGAGGCCGAAAGAAGCCATCCGCCTCATCGGCCGCATGGAAGACGCCGGCCTCGCCATCGAACTGGTCGAACAGCCCGTGGCAGCCGCCGACTTCGACGGCTTGAAACAGGTCACGGACCATGTGGCGACGGACATCATGGCCGACGAATCGGCCTTCAGCCCGCGCGACGTCTTCCGCCTCCTGGCCATGCGGGCCTGCGACCTCATCAACATCAAACTCATGAAGGCCGGCGGCCTGGCCCCGGCAGCCCAGATCGCCGCCATAGCCGACGCCGCCGGCGTCGCCTGCATGATGGGCTGCATGCTGGAAAGCAAAGTCGGCATCACCGCCGCAGCGGCCCTGTCCGCCGGCAAGGCCGTCATCACCAAGAACGACCTTGACGCCGCCGACCTCATGGCCGCCGACCCCGTCCGGGGCGGCATCACCTATGACCAGGACCACCTCGTCGTCCCCGATGCGCCGGGCCTGGGCATCACGGCTATTGATGGCTGGCAGCCATTAAAAGATTGACACCGGCGCCGACATTTTTTATAATTAAATAAGTCTGAAAATGTTAGTTATGGAACCCTTCGGCTTGTACAGCAGGTCTGAAGGGTTCTTGTACGATGAATCGTTTTTTACATAGGAGGTACAATGCGTTTACGAAGAAAACCGTGGATTGACGAGGCTATCAAGGATTATAGTGATTTTCTCCATCTGGAAAGCTGTGAAAGCTATAAGGGGAAATGGCGGACCCTGTTCAAGGACCCCGAGGCACCGCTGTGGGTCGAACTGGGGACGGGGAAGGGGAATTTCATTTCCCAGATGGCCCAGATACACAAGGATGTCAATTTCATCGGTATCGAGATCCAGGTCGGCGTCCTCTATTATGCCGGCAAGAAGTGTGCCGCCGCCGAAGTGGACAATGTCCAGCTCCTGCGCTTTGACG
>CABMPA010000032.1 GCA_902388315.1 uncultured Megasphaera sp.
CGAAAAAACAGGCCCAGGAATCCATTAAAAACGAAGCAGAACGCTGCAACCAGTACTTCGTCAACGAACGCTGGCTCGGCGGTATGCTCACCAACTTCCAGACCATCGAAAAGCGCGTAAAACGCTTGAAGACATTGGAAAAACAGGCCGAAGATGGCACGTTCGAACTCTTGCCGAAGAAAGAAGTTACGCTCCTCAAACATGAAATGGAAAAACTTCAGAAATACCTCGGCGGCATCAAAGACATGAAGAAACTGCCGGACGCTCTCTTCATCATCGACCCGAAAAAAGAAGAAATCGCTGTTTCTGAAGCCCGCAAACTTCACATCCCCATCATCGCTACGGTTGACACCAACTGCGATCCCGATGTCATCGACTATCCGATTCCGGCTAACGACGACGCTATCCGCGCTGTCAAACTCTTGACCGGCAAAATCGCTGACGCTGTCCTCGAAGGCAACCAGGGCGAACAGACTGAAGAAGGCGTAGCTGAAGGTGCTGAAGAAAAAGCAGCAGAATAAGAATTGTTTGTTCTTTGAGAACTGAATGGTTATTATAGGAAGGTAAGGAGCCATTGCTTCTTACCTTTCTTCAAACTGTATAATTCACATTACTTTTAGGAGGAATACTCATGGCTATTACAGCAGCAATGGTAAAAGAATTAAGAACAAAAACCGGTGCAGGCATGATGGACTGCAAAAAAGCATTGACCGAAAGCAACGGCGATATGGAAAAAGCCGTCGACTTGCTTCGCGAACACGGCTTGGCTGCAGCAGCTAAGAAAGCAGACCGCATCGCTGCTGAAGGTTTAGTTTATTCTTACATCCATGGCAACGGCCGTATCGGCGTTCTCGTCGAAGTCAACTGCGAAACGGACTTCGTCGCTCAGACTGACAACTTCAAAGCACTCTGCAAGGACATTGCAATGCAGATCGCTGCTGCAAAACCGGCATACCTCAAACGGGACGAAGTTCCGGCTGAAGTTTTGGAACATGAAAAAGAAGTTCTCCGCCAGCAGGCCCTGAACGAAGGCAAACCGGAAAAGATCGTCGAAAAGATGATTGTCGGCCGTATCGAAAAATTCTACAAAGAAAACTGCCTCCTCGATCAGGAATTCATCAAAGATTCTGACAAGACGGTTCAGCAGGTCGTTACGGAAGCCATCGCTAAGATCGGTGAAAAAATCGACATCCGCCGTTATACGCGTTATGAATTGGGTGAAGGCCTGGAAAAACGGAACGATGATTTTGTTTCCGAAGTAATGGCACAAGCTAAATAAGATTGCATAAGAGAACACCCAACCCGTGTTCTCTTATTTTCTAATTGGACTTGTATACCGATAGAGGAGGCACTTCTTTTATGGAATCGAAAAAGTATCATCGTATCGTATTGAAATTGAGTGGCGAAGCACTGGCCGGCAAACAGGGCTATGGCATCGATCCGGAAACGGTCGAAACGATTGCCAAACAGGTCGTTGAAGTCAATAAGCTCGGCGTCCAGGTCGCTATCGTCGTCGGCGGCGGCAACATCTGGCGCGGCTTGTCCGGCTCGGCCAAAGGCATGGACCGCGTTTCGGCAGACTACATGGGAATGCTGGCTACGGTCATGAATTCCCTGGCCCTCCAGGATGCCATGGAAAAGAATGGCGTCGCTACCCGTGTCCAGACGGCTATCAATATGCAGCAGGTCGCTGAACCGTACATCCGCCGTCGGGCTATCCGCCACATGGAAAAAGGCCGTGTCGTCATCTTCGGTGCCGGTACCGGCAACCCTTATTTCTCGACGGATACGACAGCTGCCCTGCGGGCTGCTGAAATCGAAGCCGATGCCATCCTCATGGCCAAGAACGGTGTCGACGGCGTCTACGACAGCGATCCCAAGCTCAATCCGGACGCTAAGATGTTCAAGCACCTGACCTATCTCGATGTTATCAACAAAGACCTGAAAGTCATGGATGCTACGGCGACGACGCTCTGCCGCAACAATAATATCCCTATCGTCGTCTTCAATATCGACCAGCCGGGGAATATCGTCAAGGCTGCCAGCGGAGAAGATTTGGGGACAGTAGTCGACAAAGAAGACTAAACGCTGTATGATATACTTATAAAAATAAAATAAGGAAGTGATTGACATGGAAGTAAAAGAAATCATTGCCCAGCACGAAGAAAAAATGGATAAGACCATCGAAGCCTTGAAACGGGAATTGTCGTCGATCCGTACGGGCCGTGCCAGCACATCCCTGCTGGACCGGATTACTGTCGACTACTACGGCACGCCGACGCCGGTCAAACAGGTTGCCAATGTAGCGGCTCCGGAACCGCGCATGATTACTATTGCCCCGTGGGAACCGAAGATGCTCGGCGAAATCGAAAAGGCCATCCTTAAATCTGACTTGGGCCTGAACCCGAACAACGACGGCAAGATCATCCGCCTGGAAATTCCCCAGCTGACGGAAGAACGCCGTAAGGAACTGAGCAAGAAAGTCAGCAAGATTGCCGAAGACTCGAAGGTCGTCATCCGCAACATCCGCCGTGACGCCAACGAAACCATCAAGAAGATGGAAAAGAAGAAGGAAGTCACGGAAGATGACAGCAAAGAAGGTCAGGAAAATATCCAGAAGCTGACAGATAAAAAAATCAAGGTCATCGACGAAATCAAAGCGAAAAAAGAAAAAGAAGTCATGGCCGTATGATGGATATACGGATTTTTATTGGCATGCCGTTACGGTATGCCAAATCTGTATTACAGGAAAAAAATATTCCTTATGTCATAGAGCGGACTGTGTCGCGGAGCCATTTCTTCCACTGCGACCCTCAGCAGACGTATGTCATCCGTGCCCAGGAAAGGGAAGATGGCACGGTCTGCCTGTTAGTCGATGACAGCCTGGAAATGAGCAGTTCCGTGGCCGAAGTGCTGCAAAATGGAGACGTACAGCATGATTAACTTTTTTGGTAAAAAGAAAGAACCTTCCGGTACCGTGTCCGAGGAGATGCTGGATCCCAACAATATTCCCCGCCATGTAGCCATCATCATGGACGGCAATGGACGCTGGGCCAAGCGGAAAGGCCTGCCCCGCAGTTACGGTCACCGTGCCGGCGCTGATACACTGAAACGTATCGTCATCGCTGCCGATGACCTGGGCATCCAGGTCCTGACGGTCTATGCCTTTTCGACGGAAAACTGGAAGCGACCGGATGAAGAAGTGTCGTTCATCATGAAGCTCATGAAGAACTACTTGAGCAAGAATCTCTTAGAACTCAAGGAACATAACGTGCGCCTGCACATCATCGGCGATATGAAGCGGCTCCACCCGGACCTGCAGGAAGCCTTTGCCCAGGCAGAGGCCGAAATGGCTGCCAACACGGGACTCATCCTCAACGTCGCCGTCAATTATGGCGGCCGCCTGGAAATCACTCAGGCCGCCCGAAAGCTGGCCGAAGCGGTCCAGGCCGGTACGCTTCAGCCAGAAGATATCACTGAAGCGACGCTGGCCCGGTATCTGTATACGGAACCGGAGAACGACGTGGACCTGCTCATCCGTCCCGGTGCGGACAAGCGGGTCAGCAATTTCCTCCTGTGGCAGATGGCCTATGCCGAGTTCTGGTTCACTCAGCTCTGCTGGCCCGATTTCACCAAGGATACGCTGGTTGAAGCTATTTTATCTTTCCAGGGCCGGGAGCGGCGCTTTGGCGGCTTAAAATAAATCAGGGAAGGTATATGATATGTTGGCAAAACGAATACTGACAGGCATCGTCGGAGGTGCCTTTACGATTTTTGTGATTTACGAAGGGAACTGGCTGTTTTTCCTCATGATGGTCTTGTTATCCCTCGTTGCCTGGTATGAATACGGCAACCTGGTCCGCAAACTCCAGGCCGTGACGGCTGATAAATGCGGTGCCATCTGGCTCGTCGCCATGCTGGCAGCGTATTGGTTCGGCAGTACCAAGGCCATGCTCGTCCTGGCTTTGGGCCTGCTCTGCTGGCTCATGCTGCGGACGGTATTTTTCCACAATAAGGTCAAGCCCGTAGACAGTGCCTATACTTTATACGGGCTGCTCTACATCGGCTGCGGCTTTTTGGCTATGCTGGCCCTGCGCAGCGGCTCCGTCGCTTCCTTCATGGGCAGCAGTTTCAGCGCCGTCATGCTGGAACCGGCGCGGTTCTTCGTCTTTCTCCTCATTTTCTCGACCTGGGCCAGTGATACGTTTGCCTTTGCCGTCGGCAAGATGATGGGCAAAGTCAAGCTCTGCCCGGCCATCAGTCCCGGCAAGACCCGGGAAGGGGCTATCGGCGGTTTCGTCGGCACCCTGGCCGTGGCCCTCATCTTTTCACTGATCTTTAAATTCTCCGTGCTCCATGCGCTGGCCATCGGCATCATCGTCGGCATCATGGCTCCCTTGGGGGACTTGGTCGAATCCATCTTGAAACGAGTCTGCGGCGTCAAGGATTCGGGGAACATCATCCCGGGCCACGGCGGCGTCCTGGACCGTTTCGACAGCCTCCTCTTTGCGGCTCCGGCCATGTATGTCTATTTGATGCTGGTCATTTAAGGGAGGACAGGGAATGAAGGATATTTTGATTTTAGGCAGTACCGGTTCTATCGGGACACAGGCCGTCGACGTCATCGACGCCCATCCCGACGTCTTCCATCTGGCCGGCGTCGCTGCCTATTCTCATTGGCAGGCCGTTGCCCGCCAGGTACAGGACCATCAGGTGAAATGGGCCTGCATGGTCGACGAAAAGGCAGCCGATGAACTGCGGCGCGCGGTCGGGCCGGCTTGTACGGTTTTTTCCGGCAGTGACGGCCTCTTGAAGCTCATCGATGAATGTGACGCTCAGATCGTCCTGACATCCCTCGTCGGCGCCGCCGGCATCGAACCGACGCTGCATGCCATCGAGAAGGGCCTGGACATCGCTCTGGCCAATAAGGAAACCCTCGTCGCTGCCGGCGAGCTGGTCATGAAAGAGGCCGCAGCCCGCGGCGTCCGCATCCTGCCTGTAGACAGCGAGCACGGGGCTATTTTCCAGTGCCTCCAGGGACGGCGCGAAGAAGAAGTGGCCAAACTGCTGGTCACGGCTTCTGGCGGCCCTCATTTCCGCCGGCCGGCATCGGAATTTTCGTCAATCACCGTCGAACAGTGCCTCAAGCATCCGACGTGGGACATGGGCGGCAAGATCACCATCGACTCGGCGACGATGTTCAATAAAGGGCTGGAAGTCATCGAGGCACATTGGCTGTTCCACATGCCTTTCGACAAGATCGAAGTCGTCATCCAGCCGCAGAGTATCATCCATTCGATGATCGAGTTCATTGACGGCTCCATCCTGGCCCAGCTGGGCATGCCCGACATGCGCCTGCCCATCCAGTACGCCTTTACCTATCCGGAACGGATGACCGTCCGCGGCGCCCGTCCCATCGACTGGAAGACGCTGGGGACACTGGAATTCTTCCCGCCTGACGACGAGAAGTTCCCATCCATCGGCCTGGCCTATGAAGCCGGCCGCATCGGCGGGACCCTGCCCTGTGTCCTCAACGGGGCCAATGAAGTTGCTGTCTATGCTTTTTTACGTAAAGAAATTTCTTTTACGCGTATTTTTGACATTGTCCGTACCGTCATGGAACGGCACGTGGTCTCTCATGACGTCAGCCTGGCGTCTATCCGTCAGGCCGATGCCTGGGCCCGCCGCTGTGCTGCCTCCTTGATATAGAAAGGGGATTTCCCGTGGGTCTTACTATTTTAGCGACGATCTTCGTCTTCAGTGTCATCATCTTCGTCCATGAACTGGGCCATTTCGCAACGGCCAAGTGGGCAGGGATGCAGGTCGATGAGTTCGCACTCGGTTTTGGTCCCAAAGTGTACAGTGTACGCCGCGGCGATACAGAGTATTCCCTGCGGGCCGTTCCTCTCGGCGGGTTCAACCGCATCGCCGGTATGACAGAAGACGAAGAGCTGAATGAAAAATCATTCCTCAATAAACCCGTCTGGAAGCGCCTGATCGTCATCGCCGCTGGCGGGATTATGAACTTCGTCCTGGCTATCTTCCTGTTATGGGGCTTGTTCTTTGCCGTCGGTACCGTGACGGTGTCGCCAGAAGCCATCGTCGGCTCGACCATTTCCGGCTCACCGGCGGAACAGGCCGGCCTTACAGCAGGCGATCGCATCGTCCGCATCGGCAGCCAGGATATTTCCAAGTGGACCGATATTTCCCAGGCCGTCGCCCCGTACAGCCATAACGTTGTTACGGTGGAAATCGAACGGGACGGCCAGGTCCAGGGCGTCGAGCTGGTGCCCGAAGTGGACAGTGCCTCGAAAAAGGCGATGCTCGGCGTCATGCCCATGACGACCCGCGAAGCCAATGGATTCTTTGAATCAGCCGGCATGGCCGTCCAGCGGACCGGCAAGATCTGCCAGCTCATGATCGTCGGCCTCTATGACATGGTGACGGGCCGGGAAAAGGCCGAAGTCGCCGGACCGATCGGCGTCGCCCAGCTGGCCGGCCAGGTTGCAGCTTCGGGCTTTGCCAATCTGCTCATGTTTACGGCTTTCCTCAGCATCAATCTGGGCATCTTGAATCTCCTGCCCGTACCCTTGCTGGACGGAGGCTATATTATCTTATTGATTCTCGAAGGAATTACGCGCCGGCGGATGCCGAAACGGGCGTTATATTATATCCAGGTCACAGGGGCTGTCCTCTTGGGTTCCCTGTTCCTGTTCGCCATGTTTCAGGATCTCAGCCGCTTTTAGAAAGGCAGGCCTTTCATGAAACGTAGAAAATCTCTTCCCGTCCAGGCGGGTTCGGTGATCATCGGTGGCGACGCACCTGTATCGGTCCAGACCATGTCGACGGTCAACCCGTCCCACATGGCCGAAGCCGTCGTCGATGCCCGCCGCCTGGCTTCTTATGGGGCTGAAATCTTGCGCTTTGCCGTTCCCGATATGGAAGCGGCCAAGGGCTTGGCAGCCGTCGTCCAGGCTGTGGATATACCCATTGTTGCCGATATCCATTTCGATTACCGCCTGGCTCTGGCTGCCGTCGACAGCGGTGTTCAGGCCCTGCGCATCAACCCGGGCAACATCGGCTCGGACGACAACGTCGTCAAAGTCATCGAAAAAGTGCGCCCCAAGGGTATCCCCATCCGCATCGGCATCAATACGGGGTCTTTGCCGGAAGATATCCTGGCCCGGAGCGGCGGCCATCCGACGGCAGAGGGCATGGTCGAAGGGGCATTGCGCCATATCCGTATCCTGGAACGCATGGATTACCGGAACATGGTCATTTCCCTCAAATCCTCCGATGTCCCTTTGATGATTGAAGCCTATGAAACGCTGGCTGACAAGGTCCCGTATGCGCTCCATCTGGGCGTGACCGAAGCCGGTCTGGTCCGCGAAGGGAGCATCAAGTCGGCCATCGGCATCGGCACGCTGCTCCACGAGGGCATCGGCGATACGATCCGCGTGTCCCTGACAGGGGACCCCGTTGAAGAAATCAAGGCCGGCCAGACCATCCTCAGTGCCCTCGGCCTGCGCCATTTCGGACCGACCCTCATTTCCTGCCCGACCTGCGGCCGGACCCAGGTCCACCTCATCGACCTGGCCAGGGAAGTGGAACAGGCCATTTCCCATCTGACCGTGCCTATCAAGGTCGCCGTCATGGGATGTGTCGTCAACGGCCCCGGTGAAGCCAGGGAAGCCGATTTCGGCATTGCCGGCGGCAAGGGGAAGGGCATCGTCTTTTCCCATGGACAGGTCCTGCGGACGGTGCCGGAAGACCAGCTCGTGTCCAGCCTGCTGGAAGAAATTGAAAAAACCATTGCAAAGGAGTCCTAACTCATGTTAGCATCGAAATTGTATAGTCCGACGCTGCGGGAAATCCCGGCAGACGCCGAAATCGCCAGCCATCAGTATATGTTGAAAGCCGGGATGATCCGCAAGAACGGCGGCGGCTTGTATTCTTTCCTGCCCTTAGGCCGCCGGGTCGAACTCAAAATCGAAGCCATCGTTCGCGAAGAAATGGAAAACATCGGCGCTCAGGAAATCATGATGCCCATTATGCAGCCGGCTGAAATCTGGCATGAATCGGGCCGCTGGAATGCTTATGGCCCGGAAATGTTCAAACTGGAAGACCGCCACGGCAATCGTTTCTGCCTCGGCCCGACCCATGAAGAATTGATTACGACCTTGGTCCGCAATGAGCTGCGTTCGTACAAGCAGATGCCGGTCACGCTGTGGCAGATGCAGAATAAGTACCGCGACGAAATCCGCCCGCGTTTCGGCCTCATGCGCAGCCGTGAATTCGTCATGAAAGACGCCTATTCCTTCGACGTCGATGAAGAAGGCCTGCACAAGAGCTATCAGGATGAATACGATGCTTATACGCGCATCTTTACGCGCTGCGGCTTGAACTTCAAGCCTGTCGAAGCCGACAGTGGCCAGATCGGCGGCAACCATACGCACGAGTTCATGGCCCTGGCCCAGGCCGGAGAAGCCGAAATCGTATCGTGCTCGAAATGCGACTATGCAGCCGATATCGAAAAGGCTGTCCCCCAGGCCCTGGAAATGCCGGCAGAAGAAGCCAAAGACGTAGAACTCATCGAAACGCCGAACTGCTCGACTATTGAAGACCTGGCCCAGTTCCTCCACATCCCCGTCGAAAAGACGATTAAAGCCGTCGCTTTCACCATTGATGGCGAAAAGACGGTCCTCTGCATGGTCCGCGGCGACCATGAAGTCAATGATGTCGCTGTCCAGAACTTCGTCGGCGGCAACGTCATCGAAGCGGCTGCGGAAGACGACTTGAAAGCTCACGGCCTCCAGCCGGGCTACATGAGCCCCATGGGCGCTGACAAACCGGATAATGAAACGTTCTTCGTCCTCGTCGACCCGTCGGCTATGAACGTCCCAAACGGCGTCACCGGTGCCAATAAGGCCGGCTATCACTATCAGAACGTCAATCCGTCGCGGGACTTCAAAGACGTGACGGTCACGACCATCCGCAACATGGTCGCCGGCGACAAATGCCCGCACTGCGGCGCACCCGTCGAAATCGTCCGCGGCATCGAAGTCGGTCAGGTCTTTGAACTGGGCACGAAGTATTCCGAAGCCCTCCATGCAACCTTCCTCGACCAGAATGGCAAGGCTAAACCATACGTCATGGGCTGCTACGGCATCGGCGTTACCCGTACCATCGCTGCGGCTATCGAACAGTTCCACGATGAACACGGCATCATGTGGCCTGTTGCCATCGCGCCTTTTGAAGTGGCCATCGTCCCGGTCAGCAGCAAGGACCAGGATCAGGTACGCATCGCCGGCGACCTCTATCAGGATCTGAAGGCTGCCAAAACGGATGTTCTCCTCGATGACCGCAATGAACGGGCTGGCGTCAAATTCAACGATGCTGACCTCATCGGCTATCCGGTCCGGGTCACGGTCGGCAAAAAGAGTGCCGCTGAAGGGACCGTCGAAATCAAGGTCCGCCGGACGGGCGAACAGGAAGTCGTTCCCATCGACCAGGCCGTTGCCCGCGTCCAGGAAATCTTAGCGGACCTGCGCAGCAAGAATATGTAAGAATAATGCCTGTGTTATAAAAAAATATTTCCATGAAACGAGGAAAAAGCTTGTATTTTTCCTCGTTTTATTTTATACTTTTTGTTAGCAAGCTAACAAAAAGAGGGGAAAACGTATGAGATTTGAAGCATTCCCGACGCGGGAAGAATTGGAAAAACACGCCCGGATCATTCCGGAAATCGAACCGTCGGCGGTCCTGGCTATGCTGCGCATTTCCCAGGCCGCTGAAATCATCCGTTCGTCCATTAATGATGTCCTGGCAAAACAGTATCACCTGTCCCAGGGGAAACTGCGGGTCATGATTGTCCTTCATCAGAACCCGGACGGGATCGCCCCGTCGCAGCTGGCGGCCAAGACCGGCGTGACCCGGGCGACGATTACGACGATGACCAAGCGCATGGTCCGCGATGGCTTGACGACAGTCGCTATCGACCAGGAAGACAAGCGGGGCAAGAAAGTCAGCCTCACAGCCCAGGGGCGTCAGTTCATGGACCAGGTCCTGCCCGGCCACTATCTGCGCATCTCGACCCTGATGAACCGTCTCAGCGAAGAGGAACAGGCCGAACTCATCCGGCTGTTGACGAAACTGAGCCAGAAATGATTTTCTCAGCAAATCTTAACCTGAAAAGCCTTGCTTTTCAGGTCTTTTTCATTTTTCTCTGCTAGACTGGAGAAAATGGAAGAGAAAGAAGGTTTGCCCATGTATCTGTCTCATGACCTCCGCAAGGATTTTCATTACCTGTCCCTGCGCTCGTCTTTACTGGAAGAACTATCCCTGCTCTACGGCATGAACCTGTCGGCAGGAGAAAATCGGACGGGCCGCCTCTGCCGCTGCCGCCGGATGACCCGGGATTTCTTGTCAGCCTGGCGCTGCCAGCCCGAATGTCCGGAATATCCCTATTTCTTAGGTATCCTCCTGGAACGGGCCGGCCAGCTGGCGCTGACCGGGCGCCCCCGATGGGCCTACGACCAGGCCGAGCGCTACTATGACCAGGCCCGGCAGCTCCAGGCGCTTCGGCCGCCCGGCACCTACGACCGTCGGCAGTATCTGCGGCCGGCGGTAGCCCTGCTGCGCCTGTCCCTGCGCCGGCGGCAGGAAGAGCGGTTTTATGCCTGGTGGGACCGCTGCGGCGGCCTGCGCTGCTTCCACCGCGATGTGCAGGCCTTGTTCCAGGTGCGCTGGCTCATCGTCAAGGAAGATTATGACCGGGCCGCCTTCCAGCTCCGGGAACTGCACGGCCTGGCTGGCCGGAATAGCGCTTTTTCACCGGCCCGGGCCCGTATCCTGTCGGATATCGTCACAGCAGCCCGGCACGGGCCGGGGGCGGCCTTGAGGGGGGCTTATGGCCCTTATGTCCGCCAGGTCCTGTGGAAGGCCCTTTTCCCGGCAAGGCGCGACAAATGACGGACTCCGTGTTATAATGACGGCATAGGCATATTTGCCGAGAAATGAGGAACTGCTATGGAAATCAAGATTATCCCCTTAGGAAACGATGACCGGCCGCTGGATTCCTATGGCCGGGACGGCCAGTCCTTTGCCGAGAGTTATGCCCCGATCATCGAACTCCTGCTGCGTGAAAGCCGTCTTCATGCCGTCGTCCACACCGTCCCGGGCGGACCGGCCATGGCCCAGGCCGTGTGTCAGCTCCTGGAAGAGGCACGCCGCCGCGAAGGGGACGGGGCGGAGAACCTGCCCTTCGATGTGACGCCTATCGTCGACGTGACGGCACGCCTGCGCCGCGAAGACGGCTGTCCCTGGGACCGGTCCCAGACGCATCAGACCCTGCGCCGCTATCTCATCGAGGAGGTCTATGAGATGCTCGATGCGATCGACAATCATGATGTGGCGGGAATACGGGAAGAATTGGGGGATATCCTCTATCAGGTCGCCATCCATGCCCGCATCGCCCAGGAAAAAGGTCTTTTTTCAGCCCAAGATGTCGTAAAAGACGTCACGGATAAGATGATTCGGCGTCATCCCTACGTTTTTAGCCAAAAAAGCCTTGAAAACATAGGTACGATTATGTTAAACTGGGATAGATTAAAGCAAGGCGAACAACGTCAGCAGCATGAGCATCTGCTGGATGGTGTCGTTTCCGGTCTGCCGTCGCTTATGGCTGCGGACAAGCTTCAGGAGAAAGCGGCCAAGACTGGCTTCGACTGGCCTGATGTCCAGGGGGTCTGGGACAAGTTCCATGAAGAGTGGCAAGAGTTCCGCCAGGCCTTGGGCGAAGGGAATCCCGTCCATGCCGAAGAAGAAGCGGGAGATGTCCTGTTCGTCTTTGCAAATTTATGCCGACACTATCATATAGAGCCGGAATGTGCGTTACATCGGGCTAACTGTAAATTCCGACGCCGCTTTGCTCACGTAGAGGACCGGGTCCGCCAGTCGGGCCGGCCGTGGGATGCTTTTTCCCTGGATGAGCTTGACTCGTTCTGGCAGGAAGCGAAACAGATAGAACGGCAGAAGGAAAATTCAGACTGTTAGCGTTACGAAATGTAACGATTTAAAGGAGGACCTAGTAACATGAACAAAACAGAATTAATCGCTGCAGTAGCTAATGAAGCAGAAATCACCAAAAAAGATGCTGAAAAAGCCGTAAAAGCTGTATTCAGCGTTATCAGCGACAGCCTTACGAAAGGCGACAAAGTGCAGATCATCGGCTTTGGCACCTTTGAAGTCCGTCAGCGCAAAGCCCGCGAAGGCCGCAACCCGCGCAACAACGAACCGATTCAGATCGAAGCTTCCAAGACCCCGGCTTTCAAAGCTGGCAAACAGCTCAAAGATTTGGTCAACAACAAATAAGGTACGATTCCGAAGGGCCGCATGAAAAACGGCCCTTTTCTTTTCTTGCAAATTGTCGTACCATAGTAGTATGAGCTACTAGACTAATGCTGTTTATAAAAGAGGGTATCATGCATGACAAAGAAGAAAGTCCTGATCCTGTCCGCATCCATCGGTACGGGGCATACACAGGCAGCACGGGCGATAGAAGAATACGTCAAGACCATTCCTGAAGAATGTGAGGTCGAACACCTGGATTTCCTGTCCAACGATGTCCTGTCTATCGACAACATCGTCAAGGAAACGTATATCAAGATCCTCGACGTCTTTCCTATGCTGTACGATTTGATGTACTATTCGTCACAAGGATATAAGAAGGGACTCGTCGTCAAGACGCTCTTTGCCTGGGGCCTCAAGCGGCGGATGCTCAGGGTATTGGCCGAAAAGAAGCCCGATGTCCTCGTCTTTACGCATCCTTTCCCGGCAGGGGCGGCGGCCCTCCTCAAGCGCCAGCACCGCCTCGATATCCCCCTGGTAGGGGTCATCACGGATTTTGCCATCCATCAGCTCTGGGTCTATCCTCAGATCGATGTCTATTGCGTCGCTGCGTCCCAGCTCAAGGACCTGCTCGTCGAACAGGGTATTGCTGCCGATAAGGTCGTCGTTTCCGGGATTCCGGTGCGCAAGGCCTTTGAGCAGGAACGCTGGCATTGGGATGCGGCTCACCAGGCCGATAAGAATGTCCTCATCATGGGCGGCGGCCTGGGCATGGGATCCATCAAACAGTCCCTGACCCTGCTGGACCGTCTGGATGCCGTCGACAGCTTCACGGTCGTTACCGGCTACAATGCCGATCTGTATGATGAATTGTCCAAAATGCGCAGTGAACTGCGCCATGACGTCAATATCCTGGGCTATACCAATCAGATTCCCCAGCTCATGTGCCGGGCGTCGCTGCTGGTCACCAAACCGGGTGCCCTGACTTGTACCGAAGCGGCAGCCGTCCAGGTGCCCATGGTCCTGTACAGCCCCATTCCGGGCCAGGAAGAAGCGAATGCGACGTACATGCAGGCCAAAGGCTGTGCCCGCTGGGTCAAGAAACAGGAAGACCTCGTATCGGTCGCAGCCGGTCTTCTGACACATCCGGAAAAGCTGGAAGCCATGTCGGAAGCCAGCCTCGACTGCCATCGCGACGGTGCGCGGATCATTGGCAAAGAAATCGTCCGTCTCCTGCAGCCTCAGACAGCCGGTGCTGCGGCGGGCTTGATATATGAACACTGAGAAAAGGGTCTCCTCGGTTTCGCACTGCGAAGCAAGAGGAGTTTTTTTCCAAAAGGAGTATTTTTTTCATGGAATTCCAACTTTTTCACACGACCTTGTCTGTTTCGATGCTGGCCTTCATCATGACCGGCGGCTTTTTGGCCGGGTTCGTCGATTCCATTGCCGGCGGTGGCGGCCTCATTTCCCTGCCAGTCCTCTTGGCGGCCGGTCTGCCGCCGCATCTGGCGATCGGGACCAATAAGTTCTCGGCTACGTTTGGCGCCGTCATGAGCGCCTGGCAGTTCTGGCGGGCCGGCAAGGTCGACATG
>CABMPA010000033.1 GCA_902388315.1 uncultured Megasphaera sp.
AAAGCATCATCGTATAGGATTTCGTCTTCGTCAGGGTGGCGAAGATTTCCGTATGGCCGTCGAAGTTATGACCGCCTTTATGGAGAGCTTCCTTATTCAGGGGAGCCGTCGTAACGACGCGGATATCGCCCTTCAAAGCATCGGAAATGGCTCGGGCAATATATTGATACGCCGCATCTCCGGCAACCGGGGATACCTGACCGATTTCAATGTCTTTGCCGATAGCCAGTTCAACGACGGAAATGACATTAATCTTTCCTGGCTGGAAATCCTGGACCTTTTCAATGCGTACCAGTGGCGTCGTCAGCTGAAGCTGCTGGTGGTAGTATTGGAGTACATCGTAGCTGCCATAAATCAGGACAGATTGTTGGTACTCCGTTTTAGCATCTATGGCTTTGAGGGAAATCTCCGGACCAATGCCAGCCGGATCGCCCATGGTAATACCTACAAAATTAGATTTCATCATATAGCCTCCTGTATAACAAAATGAAAATTCTATTTGTGTGTTTATGTGTTTTATTTTGTTTATTTTTGTTAATTAAATTATAGAGTGACCGTATAAATAAGTCAATGGCTTTTATCTATATCCCCCATGCTATTTTTTCATTGCTTTTTACGGACTTCCCCTGAGAAAATAGTGCAAAAAAAGCCAGAAATCGCGTATTAACGCTCATACCTGGCTTTTTTATTTCTCTATACGTATGATTTTATAACATAAAACAACATTTTAAAACTAAAATGAACTATTATTTACGGCAAAGTTCCTGGACGCAGCGAAAAATATCTTCTTTGCATCCAAAGGCACCGGCTTTAGTGACGATAGGAAGGCCTTCCTGACTGCCTCCCAGCAAACGGCCCTGCACAAAGCCGGGCACGATTTCCCGTTCAATATGGGACCCGCTGGCCTGTAACTGCGAAATGACGGCAATGGCCGTATCACCACCGGTCAGAAACAGGCCACTCACAGCAGCTTTCTGCAAAATGGCCGGCACCATCTGGCTCAAGGTCTGTTTGGTAAATTCGGCGAGTTCATCTGTCGAAAGGCCTTTCTCCCGGCCATAGGCGGCAAAATCTTCATAATCCTGTCGGCAAGCAGCCCCCGTGAGTACGGTACTTTGCCCGGACCGCAAAAAGTGTACTACCTTTTGAAGCGATGCATTTCCATCCTTTTTTTCATAAAGGGACCTCATATCCAAGGCGACGACGGGAAGTCCCTGCTTCCGGCAATATGCCAGCTGTTCCATCGTCTTGCTGCTGATACTGCCAATGACGGCCAGGGCCGGTCGCTTGGGCTGATACGTCTGCAATATGCCCTGGGCCAGGCCGGCCGAACCGATCCAAAGGATTTTCTTCCCCGTCTGTCCGACTTTTTCAGCAATCCGTTCCAACTGCGCCTGCTTCACCGTATCGAAAGAATAGGCCGATCCTGTCAAGTCAAAACGCCCGCTCTCGATGTCGTCGAGGGTATAGTGACAAACTGGCTGCTGCAGGCAGTCCGACAGAATCTGCTGTACCCGGTCTTCTTGCAAGGGATTCCGTGGATCACGAGCGATTTCCGTGTCTAACAGTGGTATCCCATGGACGCAAAGCCGCCCCGCTTCGACGGTCCGCCCTTGTTCGGGATAGGCCGGCGCAAAAATGATGAGTTCCGGATCATAACTATCGACAACAGCCCGGATTTCTTCTTGCAAATGACCGCGCAGCGTCGAATCGACCTTTTTATACAGAAAACGGCAGCCACCAGTGCGCTGTACCTGCTCTACGGCCGCATAAACGCGGTCATAGGCTTCCTGGCCGGAAACGACGCGGCTCTCGCTGTCAATGGACAGACTATTCCCATTGGCTTCAATCTGTGACGTATCCAAGACAACATCGACAGGAATCCCCTGCTTGCAAAGCTGGACACCTGTATCATTGGCTCCTGTGAAATCATCGGCAATGATGACAAAATGATGCATACTCTCTCCTCCTTACACAGGGATAAAGGTAATCCCGTGTTCCTCAAATAACGACTGTTCCTCTTGGCTGGCCTGATAATCACTGATCAGGGTATCCATGGCCCAGAGGTCCAGGATATAGTAAAGCTTATGCTTCTTGAATTTGGAATGGTCCGCAAGCAGGACAACTTTATCCGATGCCTGCATACATGCCCGCTTGACATCGATTTTTTCGGCATTGGCCGTCATGATGCGCCAATCCGGGGTGATGGCCTGGGTCCCTAAAAAGCAGATATCGAAATGCATCGCCCGAACCATATTGGTCGCCAGGACGCCGCACGTCGAGCTGGATTCGACATCAATATGCCCCCCCAGCAGGATGACATAGAGACCTGCGACCGGAGTCAATACCTGGGCAATAGCCAAATCATTGGTCACGACTGTCAGATTATCCCAGCGCTGTTTGGCCATTAATTCAGCCAGTTCAAAATTCGTCGTTCCGGCATCGAGATAGATACTCATGGACGATTCAATGAGCGGCAGGGCCGCTGCCGCCATGCGCCGCTTTTCTTCAATATGGACTAATTTACGGTTATGATACGTCGCTTCCTTAACAGAAGATTCTACCAAAACGGCCCCGCCGTGACTTTTTTCAACCAAGCCGCCTTCTTCCAGATGCTGTAAGTCCCGCCGGATCGTCATCGTCGTAACATCGAGCTGCTTGGCCAAGTCATTAACCGTTACAGCCTTGTTCTTGTACAATTCGTTTAAAATAAATTGCCGTCTTTCTGCCGGTAACATACACTTCACCTCATGTTTATCCTTACATACTTTTCTCATCATATAATGTTTGTATTTGTTCTTTTGTGTTAATTCATTATAACAAGAGAAAAAAAAGGCGTCAAGAAAAAAGGCGCTGTCGCACGACGACAAGCCCTTTAAAGTTGTTAGTGGCTAGCAGTTAGTTGTTAGCGGATGGCTTTAAATTTGAAGGTTTTCTCTGCAAACTACAAACTCTGTGCTACAAACTATAAAGTAAACAGGGCCTCGCATGCTGGCAGAAACATTCATGCGACAGTCCTCTTTAGTGGTTCGTGGTTCGTAAATGCCTGCCATTATACTCGAATGGGCTGTGGCGAAATCTCACAGCGGGCCGCCTTATTCAGGCGGCCCCTACGCATACGGCCGCTGGCCGTTTTTTTTGCGACCTGCGACCGGCCACCTGCGGCCTGCGTTTATTTTTTCATCGCCTGTATGCGATTTCTATTCATTTAACATTTCTTAGTATATTTAGTTCCTCTGCCATTCCCCATCTTCCGGATAACTTCCTTCTGAATCAGTGCGTTCAACAATCGGATAACTTTTGCTTTCGTAAAAGGAGTCTGCTCTTCGATTTCTTGGCGGCTCATTATGCGATTGTCCCGTAATACCTGTACAATCACACTTTCATCACAGGTAAGTTCGGGCTCCAGTTGCAATAAAGGCAGTGTAATTTTAACTGCATTTTCACTAATGTCAAAAGAAGGGGTGACCTGACTGGCGGCGTAGGCATTAAAAATCCGCTGTATTCCCGTTCCAAAACTTTCAATATAGCCTAACCGATAAAAAACATTGGCTATTTTAGGATTCCGCAAAATAGAAATCTGATGATATAGATACTCCTCTTTAGAAATCCCTTCCGGAAGGCCGCCTGGAGAAGTGATTTCAACGCGGTCTGCAAAAAAGCTGATATGAATATCCGCCGATATATCCCACATCCGATGAACCAGGCTATTGGCTATAGCTTCACGGACAGCCTTTTCCGGAATCGTTTCAATAAGCTGCCGTTCAGCTCCTTCTATTTTTTCATAGGTATAATACTCCCTAAAGAATTGCAGAGCTTCTTGATATTGCAACAGCACAGAAACATGGGTTATCCGCTTCCGCGCTCTGATTTCATCAATAGAGTTGCCAAAACGGATAATGTCGATGCCGGGAAACGTATTTTCATCAGCCAAGAGTTCAGCCGCACGATTATAGGTTTCCTGAGAAGTCAATAAGCCCAAAGTTTTCAAAATATCTTGATTCAACTTGCGGATACCGACTTGCTTTTGCATAAAGTTTTCCAATACGTGGAAATTTAATTTAGCGATATGTGAGGGAAGATCCTCAAAATTTCGATTCATCCCCGATAAAATGAGCCGTTTCAATTCTGTCCTATCCACTTCAACCGTAGCAGAATCATTTCGTCTGTATGCCTTGTTTTTATATAAATACGGTGTGTCCGGTCCTTTATAAACCCAAAGGGTAATCGTATCATCATCATTGATTTCCAGCTTATAATCGGGGACAGGGGAAAGGCTGTCATTGATACGATTCTCAATATCCAAACAAGTCTGTGTCACCTGCTTCAATCCGATATCCTGACCGTTATCATCAACACCAAAAAGGACCCGCCCATCTCCATAATTCGCAAAAGCACTAACGGTTTTCAAAAAAGTGTTGCTTACGGATTCTTTAAATTCTAAATTATAGGTTTCTCGTTTCATTTGCGTTCACCCCATTTCTTATTTTATCGTATCAAAAATACAACGCAAATGCAACAAAAGTTTTTTCGTTGCATTTGCGTTGCATTGTTTGTTCATGATCCATAAAACCTGCCATTATACCAGAACAGGCTGTGGCGAAATCACCCTAGCGGGCTCGCCACGTGCGAGCCCCTACGTGCGGCCATTGGCCGTTTTTTGGGCGACCTGCGACCTGTGACCTGCGGCCTGCGTTTATTTTTTCATCGCCTGTATGCGATTCCGTAGGGGCCGCCCAGATTTTTCTGGTCTGTCAATTGCAGGATAGTTCCCTGGACAGACAGTAGCTTCGGGCGGCCCGCTACGCGCTGAGGGTTTCCCGAAGCGTCGTTGTCAGTTTGAGTTTATCGCGGCACAGCCGCATTTGAATCCAAGGAAAAGCCGTGAATCCCGTAAAAGGTAGGGATTAACTTGTTAGAAATGGAAATCCATCTGGGTGCGGACGAGGGTCCGTTTATTATCCGAATTGGAAATCTGTTCCTGTTTCGAGTAGAGTGTTTCCCATTCGATGTTCTTCCAAGGCACGTATTTATACCCCAAAATCCAGCCTTTACTGCCGGCACTGCCATTGTAGAACAAGGAACTCCATTCGTCATCGCCAGCGATGGTGCCATTGGTTCCATAGCGATACCAGCGGGCATAGGCCTGCCAGGTCCCTGGTTTCTGGAGATCCGTATTGCCATAGTTCAAGCGCAAGAACGTACTGTTACTTTGGTAATCGGCGTTGGTCTGGACATAGTCAGCCAGGAAGCGTACTTTCTTGGAAAGGTCGAACCAGCCGCTGAGGACGTAGGCTTTATCATAATCAACGGTTTCTTCGCCCCATGATTCCAGATGACTGGTGCTCTTTTCGTAAACGTCTCCTTTATGCTTGGAATTCAAGGCATAGGCTACGTTGATGCCGGCCCGCGGCCCGATATTCCCCCAAGTGCCGAGGCCGTACCAGCTTTCATGGTTGCCTGCCCCTGTCGAAGCGAACCAGAAACCGCTGGCCGTCAAACTGGTTCCTTTGATAGGAACGCCGAGCTGGAAGCCATCCGATTCGGTACCGAAGAGGATATTCTGCTGGCCTAAGCCGCGCCAGGCACGGCCGATGTTAATCCAGGCTCCCGTTTTCGGGTCCGTCCCTTCGACCCAGATACGCTGGATATTGCCATCGTGACCGGACCAGCGTTTCGCCCGGCCTTTATCTTTGCCATCCGTTGCCCAGGATCCCGATTCATTTTCATGGTCATGACCGCCGTTATAGAAGGAATTCTTTTCTAACTGGAATTTGGCCTTCCAATTATCGTTGACCTTATAGGAACCGTTCAAGCTCATGTAGAAGCGGTCATTGTCTTTATATAAATCGCTGTTGTTCTGAACGTTATTACTGTACTTATCATGGTCGTACTGGACGCGGATAAAGCCGTTGAGTTCCATCTTTCCAGCAATGCCGTTTTTCAGCGAATCTATATCCTTGGTATTCTGCTCGATCTGCTGGGTGTTCTTGGCGACTTGCTGCTGCAAGACGCTGATTTCGTCGGCGTATTCGGCGTGCAGCTTTTCCAGGACGGTCTTGTCGCCGAAGTTGCCGCCGCCTTTTTGCATGGCTTTGGCGACGATGCTGGCGACTTCATAACGGCTCATGGGGCGGCCGCCTTCAAAGGTGCTGTTGCCCATGCCTTCGATGACGCCTTCTTTAGCCAAATAGTCCAGGGCTTCATAGGACCAGTGGTCTTTGGGGACATCGGAGAAGCTGTCGGCCGATGCGGCCAGGGCCGTCGCGGAAAGGCTGAGGCTCAGGGCCGTCAGGACGGCAAAGACTTTCTTGTTAAACTCCATCGTAAGGACCTCTTTTCTTATAAATTATCTTCCAGCATGGCCCCTACGCTGTCATAGACTTTACGAGCCTGGTCCTGGATAGCCGGACGGGCCGTGGCGACGGTGTAGCCGTGATAGCCCAGGATCATGGGCAGGTCGTTGATTTCATCGCCAATAGCCAGGATGTCCGCACCGTCCCAGCCAAAGAGGGAGAGCGTGTGGGCAATTGCCTGTTGTTTACTGATATCGGAGGGAATGATGTCGACGGCACAGCGATTGGGATAGGCATGGACGGTATCGCCGAAATGGGCGTTGACCTGTTCGCTGGCAGCCAGGGCATCTTCGGGATTGGTAAAGCCCAGGGAATACTGGTGAATCGTCTGGGGCAGATGGTCGATGTCGTCTTCCGTCACCGGAACGATAGAGTAATCCCATTCTTTCGCTTCGCGCCAGACCCAGGTTCCCGGCAAATCATGGCAGAGATAGGTCCGGTCCTGCGAGGAGAAGGAGAAATGGAAGGACTTGCGGACCAGCTCCAGCTTGCTGACGGCCTTGAGGACGGCCGGTTCGATGCGGGCTTCCCAGAGGACGCGGTCCTGGTCATCGCTGATGAGGCCGCCGTTATTGCAGGCCAGGTAATCGTATTCGACGCCATAGTGTTTGAGCTGTGGCATGAGCATGCCGTGGTCCCGGCCGGACACGACGCCGAATTTATGGCCTGCAGCCCGCCATTTGCGGATGGCTTCGGCATCGCGGGCCGTAATGGTATCATCGCGGAACAGGGTTCCGTCATAATCGCTGGCAGCAACTTTTAACATAATACTCCTCCTCATAGACGATAGATGACGGCTTCGGCCGGGCGCAGCATTCCAGCCTGCGGGGCTTCATAGTTGCCCAGGAGGACCGTTGCGCCCTCCGTAAGGGCTGCGTCATAATCGATGGTTTCGTTGGTAAAATTGACCAGCGTCAATGTCGCCTGGTCGTCTAAGATGCGCTTAAAGGCATACATGCGTTCATCATCAGCCAGCAACTCTTCGTAGCGCCCCTGCTGAAGGATAGCTGCCGCTTCTCCCTGGAAGCGTTCGGCCTGAACGCGGCGGTAGTACCGAAGGACCGAATCATCATCGTTTTCTTCGCTTTCGGCACAGCACTGGCGGTAATCGTCATGAACGGGCAGCCATGGCGTCCCCGTCGTAAAACCGGCCTGCGCTGCCGTCGTCCATTGCATGGGCGTCCGGGCATTATCGCGGCTGTGGGCCTGGACGAGGTGCAGGGCCTCTGCCGGTGCAAAGCCTTCGTCCAGGGCCAGCTGATACTGGCCGTGCGTCGAAATGTCATTATAGTCTTCGATATGGGCAAAGGCCGTATTGGCCATGCCTAGTTCCTGGCCTTCGTAAATGAAGGGCGTCCCGCGCAGGGTGAACAAGATGGTCGCCATGGCTTTGGCCGCTTTCAGCTTGTCCGTCCCTTCTGGGAAATAGCGGCTGACGCAGCGTATCTGGTCGTGGTTCTCGAAGAAAATGGGATACCAGCCATTGGCTGCCGTCGCCTGCTGGCTGTCAGACAAAGCCTTCTTGAGCTTGGTCAGAGGCCACGTTTCAGCGCGGCACCAGACTTCATCGTCGGGAAATTCCAGGTTCACATGGCTGAACTCGAAGAGCATACTGAAAGCCCCGTCTTTGCCGACCCACTGGGGCAGGTCGGCCGGCGTGACGCCGTTGGCTTCGGCGACGGTAAAGATGTCATGGCCGTCGAAGACGTTCCGGCGGAATTCGTGCAGGAAATCGAGGATGCCCGGCGTATTGGCGATCATCTTGTGGATGGACGACAGGCCATCGGCGCCATCGACGGGCCCGTCGGTAAAGATGGCTGGTTTCTTGATGTAGACAATGGCATCGATGCGGAAGCCGCCGACACCTTTGGCAATCCAGAAATTGGCCGCATCATAGAGGGCCTGGCGGACGGCGGGATTTTCCCAGTTCAAATCGGGCTGTTCGACGGCAAAGGTGTGCAGGTAATACTGCTGCCGTTCTTCGCACCACGTCCAGGCCGGGCCGCCGAAGATAGAGCGCCAGTCCGTCGGCGCCGAGCCGTCTTCTTTGGCATCGCGCCAGATGTACCAGTCGGCTTTATCGTTGGTGCGGCTGCGTTTCGATTCCTGGAACCAGGCGTGCTGGTCCGACGTGTGATTATAAACCAAATCCATGACGATGCGGATATCCCGTTTCTTCCCTTCGGCAAGGAGGGTATCCATATCTTCCATCGTGCCATAGCGTCGGTCGAGAGCGGTGTAATCGCTGATGTCATAGCCATTGTCGACCATGGGCGACGGGTATACCGGTGTCAGCCAGATGGCCCCGACGCCGAGCTTTTTGAGATAATCCAGGTGGCGTGTAACGCCTGCGATGTCGCCTTCGCCACTGCCCGTCGTATCCTGGAAGCTGCGGGGATAAATCTGATAGACAGCCGTCTGCTGCCACCATTTCAAAGTATCCATATATTCCTCCTAGAAAATGACAATCGGTGTTTCGCCAGCGACGACAGGCTGGTCCGGTTCTTTCTTCATCTGCGGGTATTCCGTCGAATTAGTGACGGCCATGATGACGATATCGTTATAACCGGCTTGGGCGATGGCCTTGCGGTCGAAGCGGATCAAGGGATCACCGGCCTTGACCTGGGCGTCCTGCTGGGTCAGGAGGGTAAAACCTTCGCCATTCATATTGACCGTATCCAGGCCGATATGGATGAGGACTTCAGCCCCATTGGACATTTCCAGGCCGATAGCATGGAGTGAGCTTTCCATAATCATGGAAACGGTGGCATCAGCCGGAGCGACGATGGTATCGTCCGACGGTTTGATAGCGACGCCGTCGCCCATCATCTTCTGCGAGAAGGCATCGTCCGGCACTTCGCTGATGTCGACGAGGTCGCCGGAGACAAAGGCTTTCAGCTTCATGGAGCGGTCGTCTTCCTCGACAGAAGCGACGGATTCAGCAGCGGGAGCTGCCGGCGTTTCGACAGGTGTTTCTTTCGTTTCCGGAACCGTGCTTTCTACGGCTGCCGGCAATTCCCCTTTCATGAGGGCGTCGAAGTGGCCGCGGACATTGGGCACGGACAGGCCGACGATGACCTGGATGGCATGGCCGTTCTTGACCAGGCCGAAGGCACCGGCATTGGTGAACTTGCTGGTCGCAGCGACCTTGTCCGGGTCGTTGACGGTGACACGCAGGCGGGTCGCACAGTTGGTGACTTCGCGGATGTTGTCCGGACCGCCAAGGCAGTCGAGGAAGACCTGGGCTTTCAAGGCATCGGCGCCGCCGGCAATGCCTTTCTTTTCCATTTCTTTCTTGGCTTTGTATTCCGCTTTGGTGAACAGCTTATCTTCGCCGCCATCATCGGTGCGGCCCGGAGTCGGCAAATCGAAGTGAAGGATGAGGAAGCGGAAGACGATGAAGTAAATGGCCGTGAAACCGAAGCCAATGATAATCTGCAAGATGTAGGTCCAGGCGTGGTAACGGAACAGCGGGATCCAGTTCTGGACGAAGCAGTCGATGAGGCCGCCGCCGAAGTTGCCCGACAGGCCGATGAAATAGAGCGTCGCCGACAGGGTAGCCGCTAAGACGGCATGGACGACATAGAGCAGCGGAGCGACGAACAAGAAGGTAAATTCAATCGGTTCGGTAATGCCGCAGAGAACGGCCGTAATCGTAGCCGGAATGAGCAAGGTGGCAACTTTCTTGCGTTTTTCCGGTTTAGCGCAATAGTACATGGCTAAGGCTGCGCCGGGCAGGCCGAAGACTTTAGCACTGCCGTGAAGGGCGAAACCGCCTTGGGGGAACATCTCCCGCAGGGAATGAGCGCTGGTGGCGAAATCATTCAGGTGCTGCAGCCAATAAGCCTGGATGCCGCCGTCGCAGACAGCCGGGCCGTAAATGAAGGGCAGGTAAATGAAATGGTGCAGACCGGCCGGCAAGAGGATACGTTCTGAGAAGGTATAAGCCCAGACGCCGAAGATGCCGCTGGTCTTGAGGAAGAACTGGAACTGTTCGATACCGTGCTGGATGGGCGGCCAGATGTAGCAGAAAATAAGAGCCATAGGCAGCATGACCAAAAAGCCGACGGCAACGACGAAAGCCGGTCCCTTGAAGATGCCCAGCCAGTTCGGGATTTCCGTATCATAGAAATGATTGTGCAAGTAAGCCGAGATGCAGGCAATGAAGATGGCGCCGAGCATGCCCATGTCCAAAGTCTTGATGTTGGCAATCATGGCCAGCCCCGTGCCGGCACCGGCATCCTGACTGTAGTCGACGCCGAAGTAACTGCCGTGAAGGGTCAGGATACCGGCGATGAAATAGTTGAAGACCATGTAGATGACGAAACCTTCCATGGCGCAGCGGGCCTGTTCTTTCTTGGCAAAGCCAATGGGAACGGCGATGGCAAAGAGGATCGGCATCTGATTGAAGACCGTCCAGGCCCCCTGCTGGACGACGTACCAGAAATCATACCAGAGGGTACCTTTTTCGGCGAGACTGCCAAAGAGGCCCGTATTGCTGAAGATGATCGACAAGGCGACAGTCAGCCCGAAGAAGGCGAATAAGATGACCGGTGTATACATAGCGCCGCCAAAACGCTGCAATTCCTGCATCACGCGGTCCTTGTTGAATGACATAGACAATTCCTCCCGTTTGTGAAATAAAGTACATAAGATTCTCTTTACTAACAGGATATAAAAAAAGCGCCGCGAATACAATAGATTCGCGGCGTTCTGGCACAGGACCCCTGGCCTGTAACCTGGTACATTTCCTGTACTTTGGTACAGCCTATTCCGGGTCCTCTTTTTCTTGTTTCAAATGGTGCAGATACATACAATATTTCACATACCAAATCTCCGCCAGGATGAAATAAGGCATCATGGACTGGAAGGCGACGTGGTCATCTTCCTTATCGTAGAGCTGGAAGCGGGCTGGCGAGACGTAAAAATTGACCGTCGACAACGATGCCAGGGTGTTGTCGTGCAGGCGGGTAATGGAAATAAAAGGGATATCCCGCATCTTCAAAGCCTGGGCCAGTTCCTTGACGGCCGGCGATTCGCCGGAAAAAGAGACGATGATGAACAAGTCGTCTTTGGTCATGGTCCGGATAAGGTTGCGGAACTCTTCCCGCGCCGGTACATCGTAGAGCAGGACATTGTCGTAGAAAAAAAGGCGCTTCAGCTCCTGGACAACATTGTTCTGAACGTAGCCCGACGCATAGGTGAAAATCCGGTTGGCCTCATGGACGAGAGCGCTGGCGTTATCGAAGTTACGGCTGCAGAGCTTATCGACGGTCTGTTCATAAAAGCGGTGCAGTTCTTCCATGACATTCGTATCGTAATTGGAAATTTCCGGTTCTTCCCGCTTGAGGAGCATCTTGAATTCACCGAAGCCGTCGAGATCCAGTTTTTGGGCGAAGCGAACGATGGTCGTCGTCGAGACGTGACAGGCCTTGGCTAATTCATGAATCGAACTGTGGCGGACAGCAGCACGGTGCTGCAAAATGTACTTCCAGATTCCCATGTCCGTGTTGTTGAGTTTCTGGCGATGGGCGTTGATGAGTTCGGCAAGTTGCATGGCTGGTTCCCCCTTCACGAAACAGGCCCCGGCGGAAAGTTCCGCAGGGGCCGGGTCATAGTTTCATTATAAGGAATCAGGAGAAGGACGTCAAGCCGGCAGGGGGCTGTACCGCACAGAAAAGGCCTGCCCTTTCACTACAAACTGCAAACTACAAACTCAAAACTACAGATAAACTGTCTTCGTATAATAGTAGCTCTAACAGCTGCCGTTATTCACACAATGCCGCGGCGATGGCAGCGCCGATGGAGGCGCCGTTGCTGTTGGGCGCTACGTGGATGCGGGTATTGTCGGTCGGCGCCATGCAGAAAATGCAAATGGCATCTTCGATGATGTCCGGAATCCCTTTGATTTTTTCGACCAGACTTCCTTCGATGGCGATGGCCTGTTCAACAATGCCCTTATCCTGCGCCAGGTGACCGAGAATACCGAAGCTGGCCGCCCCGATGAGCTGGGCTGCCCGGGCAAAGACGGCCTTGACCAGAGCGCAGAGGCATTCTTGTTCTTCTTCGCTGACGGCGAAACCGAGCAGTTTTTCTGCCGTCTGCTGGCCGGAAATGAGTTCATTCATATCGCGTGTCGTAAAATATGGGATGTCCCGTTTGAGGTATTCCCCAAAGAGGACGCGGCAGACTTCGCTCAAGTAGCGGCCGCCAATCATTTTTTCAAAGGGATGGTCGCCAGGCTGCTGGGAGGCTTCGTCGACGAGCCGGTCCCAGACCGTCGCCGGTCCGCCGTCGAAGCCGGCTGCTTCCAGGTTGACGATCATCTTCAAGGCTGGTTCATAATAGCACATGTTGAAGCCCGTACCACAGACGATGCCGATACGCGACGGGTTGTGCTGATAGACGGAAGAAAGCAGGGTCGCCGTCGTATCATTGAGCAGGGCCACCGGCTCGATGCGGTCCAGTCCGGCCCGGACGAGGGCTTCTTTCAGCAGGCCGTTGATAGTCTTGCCTGCTACGCCGGGAACGGCGATTTCTTTGGACCAGGCAATCAGGCTGGCGTCTTTAGCCGATGCCTGGTCGACGGCAAAGGAAAAGGTAAAGCCCAATTTATAGTCCTGATTGCCGTCGGCCGCTTCCTTGACGATGGAGGCGATGAAGTCGAAGAGTTCTTCTGCCGTCCGCGACGAAGATGTATAGTCATAGTCGGCGCATTTCAACGGTTTCGCAACCTTGCTTTCTACGACAAAGCCCTGTTCGCCCATGAGGCGGATACGCGAAGCCCGGATGTTGGTGCCGCCGAAATCCAGAGCCAGGAAGGTCCCCGTTTCCCGTCCCGTCGGCAGGCCCAGATAGGTGCGCAGGGCGGAAAGAGAGCTCTCTTTTCCGGCCAGGGCATCTTCTGCGGCCTTGCGGAAATGCTGCGCCAGTTCCCGCAGGTCCGCGCCGGATAACTGCAATGCCTGTCTCATTGATTCCCAATTTTTTATCGTGTCTGCCATAATAGTCGGCCTCCTGTCTGTACGCAAAAACATCTATATTTTCATGATAATGAAAAAAGACCATAAAGACAACTCTTTTATGGCCTTTCGGTTCCGCAACACGACAATGGACGGTAGTACAAAATATGGATATTGGTACAGGCGCTGCGCGTAAAAATAAAAAGGAACCGTGCACAAAGGTGAAGACCTTCATGTCCAGTTCCTTGAATAGAGTTTGGTGGGCGATAACAGGATCGAACTGCTGACATCCTGCTTGTAAGGCAGGCGCTCTCCCAGCTGAGCTAATCGCCCAAGTGGTGACCCCTACGGGATTTGAACCCATGTTCTCGCCGTGAAAGGGCGATGTCT
>CABMPA010000034.1 GCA_902388315.1 uncultured Megasphaera sp.
CGCTTATTTACTGGCTTCATGGGCATTTTTTTATGAATTAAGTGTCAAACTCCCGTGGTCTATAAAAACGTCAATGGTGTATACTCGTTGTGGACAATAAAAAGGGTGAAAGTATTTGCAATTCGTCTCTTTTTTTAGGTGACGCTATAAGCCTTTTATGCTATAATGAACCTAGTCTGTAGAAAGCATAAATAGGTGATTGCATGAAAGAATTGAAAGTATTAGCAGTTGCGGCTATGACCGCAGCTGTCGTATTGTTGTCCGGATGCGGCAGCCAGACGATGCTCGAAGAATACAGTTTCGGCTATGTCCAGCTGAAAGCCGGCAATTCGGAAGTGTATGTCATGACGCCGTTTGACCTGGCACACGTAAACCGCCAGCATGGCGAAGGTATGATGTATATTAACAACGATAAGCACATCAATGTCGTCGCTGTTTCTGAAACAGCTGGCGAAACGACGCCTGCAGCCATGGCAAATGAGTACGTTGCCATGCTGAAACAGACACCGGATGTTTCTGATCTGCAAACGAAGGTCACCGATGCGGAAGAAAGCGGCTGCCAGACTACCGTTGTCGACGCTTCTTATACGGAGCCGCTCAACGGCCAGCCGGCCAAGCTCACCGTGCGGAGTCTCTTCTTTGAAGATAATGGCCAGATATGGCACGTCATGTACATGTACAAAGACGGCGATGCCCTGGCAAAAGAAGTAGTTGACCACGTATTTGGCCAGCTCAAATAATTCTAAGACAAATGAAAGAGGGTAAATTTTCATGATCGTATTGGTTGTAAACTGCGGAAGCTCGTCCTTGAAGTACCAGCTCGTCAACATGGACAATGAAGAAGTAATGGCAAAAGGTTTGGTCGAAAAAATCGGCCTTCCCGATTCGCAGCTGACTCACAAATGGAATGGCCAGAAGAAAGAAATCAAACAGTCCATCCCGGATCATAAAGTCGCTGTCAAACTCGTCCTCGACATCCTCACCGACGCTGAATGTGGCGTCATCAAATCCATGGATGCCATCGATGCTGTCGGCCATCGCGTCGTCCATGGCGGCGAAGAATTTGCTGCTTCCACGCTCATTACAGATGAAGTCATGAAAGCCTTGGAAAAATGCTCGGCTATGGCTCCGCTCCACAATCCGCCTAACATCATCGGCATCAACGCCTGCAAAGCCATCATGCCCGGCGTTCCTCAGGTCGGCGTCTTCGATACGGCTTTCCATCAGACCATGCCGGCGAAAGCTTTCATGTATGGCCTCCCGTATGAACTCTACACCGAAGACCACATCCGCCGTTATGGCTTCCATGGCACGAGCCACCGCTATGTAGCTGGCGAAGTTGCTAAAGTCATGGGTGTACCCGTTGAAAAACTTCGCATCATCAACTGCCACCTCGGCAACGGTTCTTCCCTGGCTGCCATCAAATATGGCAAATGCGTCGACACGACCATGGGCTTCACACCGCTCGCCGGCGTCCTCATGGGCACCCGCTGCGGCGATATCGACCCGGCTATCGTCCTCAACGTCATGGACAACCACAACCTTTCGACGAAAGAAATGGATACGCTCATGAATAAGAAATCCGGCGTACTCGGTATTTCCGGCGTTTCCAGCGACTTCCGCGACCTCGGCCAGGCAGCTGCTGAAGGCAACGAACGCGCTCAGCTCGCCCTGGACATGTTCCATTATCAGGTCCGCAAAGAAATCGGTGCTTTCGCAGCCGCTATGGGCGGCGTAGACGTCATCACCTTCACGGCTGGCGTTGGCGAAAACGGCATCGAAGACCGTGCAGCCATTGCTGAAGGCCTGGAATACCTCGGTGCTAAACTCGACCCGCAGCGCAACGACGTCCGCGGCAAAGATGCCCTCATCAGCACGGATGATTCGACGGTCAAGATGTACGTCATCCCGACGAACGAAGAAATCATGATCGCCCGCGATACGAAGGAAATCGTATCCAAACAGTAATGACTAAAGTGCGTGCCCGAAGAGGGAGTGAATACTGTGAAATTACTATACTGGGACATTGACGGAACCTTATTGAATACAGGCCGGGCCGGCTTATACGCCATTGAAGAAGTCTTCCATGACCTCAAGGGCGATGACGTGCCCGTACCGAAGATCGCCGCCGGCGGCCGGACGGATAATTTCATTTGCCAGCAGCTTTTGTATAAAGCGACGGGCGTCATGCCGACAGACGATGAAGTCCATGCCTTTTGCCGGGACTATGAGAAGAAGCTCCTGAAATGGTTGAAGCGCAAGGCCGACGAAGGCGTCGTCCTGCCTCATGTAGAAGAAAACCTGGCTTTCTTTCAGCAGCGCAAGGACTACAAACAGCTTCTCCTGACCGGCAACAGTGCCATCGGCGCCCGCATGAAGATGGACGTCTTCGGCCTTTCCCGGTATTTCGATTTCCCTCATTCCGGGTTCGCCTTCAATTATTACTATCGCGATGATCTGGCCCGCAATGCCCTGGCCATCGCCAAGAAGGCCTGGGGCGATGCCGTAGAGATGGCTTATGTCATCGGCGACACGCCTTACGACATCCAGTGCGGCAAGGCCATCGGCGCCCGCACCATCAGCGTGGCCACTGGCCGCTATTCCTATGAGGAACTGGCACAATGCGCGCCCTGGAAGCTCCTGCGGTCCCTGCCGGAACCGGAAGCCTTCCTGGAAATCATCGAAAATTAAAGAAGAGTGTAAAAAATAGGCTGTCACATTAAGCAAAACATGCATTAATGTGACAGCCTATTTTTTGAGTTTTAAGTTTTTAGTTTGCAGTGAATGGCTGAAAATTTAAAACCACCGGCTACAAACTGCAAACTGCAAACTATAAAGAGTCCGGGTCTTTTGCAGGTTCTTCGATGCGCCACGTGTTTTCGAGGACGCGGAAATTGAGGCGATACCATTTTTTTTCGATGTCATCCAGTGTCTGTGAGGCGGAATATAACATATTATTTTGTTTCTTGGCCTGTTTTTCCAGCTGTGCGATGCGGACACGCTGTGTGGATACCGTGTCCGCCAGCTCATAGACCTGGAACTGTAAGGCGGCGATCCAGAAGAATTCCAGAAGGGCGATGATGACGATGCACTTCTGGGCTTTGGGGAGGCTGTGCCAGGCCTGACAGAAACGGCGGCGCAGGCGGGAAAGGGCAGCGCCGCCTTCCTGTTTTTTTTGGCCGAGCCGGGTCAGGCAGGCGGGAAACTTACGTCTGTCCATACGCCTTATAAGTTGGAAATGACGCGGGCCTTATTGCGGACGAAGTCGAGCCATAACTGAGCGGCATGGGAGAGGTAGTGGCCCCGTTTCCAGATGACATAGAGGACATGCATGATTTCCGGTTCTACCAGGGGACGGACGACAACCGATTCCGATACGCGGGGGTTCGTTTCCTTCGTCGGGCACAGGCGGCTCGGCAGGAGGGCGACGCCCAGGTTGGCGACGACGGTCTGGATCATGAGGTCCCGCTGGCTCGTTTCAAAGACGATCTTCGGCTGGAAGCCGATCTTTTTGCAGTGCTGGATGATTTCGTCGTGCAGGTTGAAGTCATCGCGGTAGAGGACCAGCGATTCATTGGCCAGCTTCTTGAGGGGAATCGTCTTTTCCTTGGACAGGATGTTGTCCCGGTGGATGATGACGTTCATCGGGTCCTGGGTCAGGAAGAACGATTCAAAATCCTTTTCCTTCGGCTGCGTGCAGACGATGCCCAGGTCGATGAGGCCTTCCTGGACGCTGATTTCGACTTTCTTCGAGCCGTGTTCGTAGAGGTCCAGCTCGATCTGCGGGTATTCCTGCTTGAAGGCGCCCAGGAGGTTGGCGAAGATCGGTGCGCCCGTGATCGGCGGCAGGCCGATGAGGACCGTCCCCTGTTCCAGCTTGAATTCGTTTTCAAAGTCCGTCTTCAAGTGTTCGAACATGAAGACGACGCGTTTGGCATGGGAGAGGAAGATCGTGCCGGCATCGGTGAGTTCGACGGCCTTGGCGTTGCGCATGAAGAGGACGACGCCCAGTTCTTCTTCCAGGGCCTTGATGGTACGGCTGATGGCGGACTGGGAAATGTGCAGCGTCCGCGCCGCTTTGCTGAATGATTTCTTGTCGGCTACTTCGACAAAGTATTTAAGATGATGAAAATCCATACTAACACCTCCACTAATGGTGTACACTCAATCGACACTTTAATATACACTCGATTGGTATACGTTTACAAAATAGCACTGAATGATGCATAAACTAGCATCACATTCCTATTGAATTTAGCATTACTTAGGCATATAATTAACTTGTAAGAAAAAGTTACAAAGTCGTTCGGTTTGTGATGGTCAGCAAGCTTCAAAAGGCATGTTGGTGTGCAAATCTGTAATATCACTATAATAGTATTACAGATTGAGAATATTAGCAATACCTTTTTTGAATATTGTTGAACCTTCCCGCTTTTCATTGCATTTTTTTCAAGATAGGGACGTGTATGGACGATACGTGAACAGAAGTCATCCATGGAACCTGGGTGATGTCCGCGCCGCCCGTATGAGGATGCAACAGAACGTCTTTATAGCTTTCTTAAGCCTATCAGTATGGTGTTTCCATATTGAAAGTATAACTTTTATTTAAGGAGCGTGTTTTATCTATGAGCAAATTTAAAACCATGGATGGTAACGAAGCAGCTGCATGGGTGTCCTATGCATTTACTGAAGTTGCCGCAATTTATCCGATCACGCCGTCTTCTCCTATGGCAGAACATGTCGATGATTGGGCAGCCGCTGGCATGAAAAACATCTTCGGCCACAAAGTCAACGTTGTTGAAATGCAGTCCGAAGCTGGCGCAGCTGGCGCATTCCACGGTTCTTTACAGGCTGGTGCTTTGACAACTACGTACACGGCATCTCAGGGCTTCCTCCTCATGATCCCGAACATGTACAAAGTTGCCGGTGAACTCCTCCCGGGCGTATTCCACGTAGCTGCTCGTGCTTTGGCTAACCATGCACTGAACATCTTCGGTGACCATCAGGACGTTATGTCTGCTCGTGCAACAGGCTGCTGTCTCTTGGCTGAATCCAATGTTCAGGAAGTCATGGATCTCGGTGGTGTCGCTCATTTGGCAGCCATTAAAGGTTCCCTGCCGTTCATCAACTTCTTCGATGGTTTCCGTACTTCTCACGAAATCCAGAAAGTTGAAGTCATGGACTTCGAAAACTTCAAGAAACTCGTTGACTGGGACGCTATCGAAGCATTCCGCAAACGTGCCCTCAACCCGGATCATCCGGAAATCCGCGGCACTGCAGAAAACCCGGACGTATACTTCCAGCACACAGAAGCTTCCAACAAATTCTATGACGCTATGCCGGATATCGTAGCTGATTACATGGACAAAGTTTCTGAAATCACTGGCCGTACGTACAAACCGTTCAACTACTTCGGCGCACCTGACGCTGAATACGTTGTCGTTTCCATGGGTTCTCTCTCCGACGTCGCTAAACAGACTGTCGAATACTTGCAGAGCCAGGGCGAAAAAGTTGGTGCCATCAACGTTCACCTCTATCGTCCGTTCTCCAACAAATACCTCCTCAACGTTCTTCCGAAAACTGTTAAGAAGATCGCTGTCATCGACCGTACGAAAGAACCGGGCTCCCTCGGCGAACCTCTCTACCTCGATATCGTTGGCTTCGTAACAGAAGAAAACCTCAACATCGACGTTATCGGCGGCCGTACAGGTATGGGCTCCAAAGACGTTCTTCCGGAAGACTTCCTCGCTGTCTTCAAAGAACTCAAGAAAGAACATCCGCTCAACGGCTTCACGCTGGCTATCAACGACGACGTTACCAACCTCAGCCTTCCGCGCGAACCGAAAATGCCGGTTGACACGACTGGCCTTACGTCCTGCAAATTCTGGGGCTTCGGTTCTGACGGTACTGTCGGCGCTAACAAATCCGCTATCAAGATCATCGGCGACCACACCGACATGTATGCTCAGGCATACTTCGCTTATGACTCCAAGAAATCCGGCGGCGTAACAATTTCTCACCTGCGTTTCGGTACTCGCCCGATCGATATGCCGTACCTCATCGACGCAGCTGACTACATCGCTTGCCATCGTCAGTCCTATGTAAAACGCTTTGACATCCTCCGCGGTATCAAAGAAGGCGGCACATTCATGCTGAACTGCACCTGGACCGACGAAGAACTGGAAAAAGAACTTCCGGCTCGCATCAAACGTTCCATCGCTAAGAACCATGTTAAATTCTACACCTTGAACGGTGACGCTATCGGCCAGAAACTCGGCCTCGGCACTCGTATCAACATGGTCATGCAGGCTGCATTCTTCGCACTCGCTAAGATCATTCCTATCGAAGATGCTGTTAAATACTTGAAAGACTCCATCGTCAAGAGCTATGGCAAGAAAGGCCAGAAAGTCGTTGACATGAACAACGGCGCTGTTGATGCTGGTATCAAAGAATTCCATGAAGTCAACTATCCGGCTTCCTGGGCTGACGCTAAAGACGAAGTCGTCGAAGGCCGCCCGGCTACGAAATACTTCACGGAAGTTGCAAAACCGATGCTCGAACAGGTTGGCGACGATCTCCCGGTTTCCGCATTTGCTGGCCGCGAAGATGGCACCATGCCTTCCGGTACTGCTAAATTCGAAAAAGCAGGCCCGGCTCTCCACGTTCCTTCCTGGGATGCTGAAAAATGTATCGGCTGCTTGCAGTGCTCCTTCGTCTGCCCGCACGCTACTATCCGTCCGGTCTTGACGACAAAAGAAGAAACTGCTGCTGCTCCGGCAGGCTACAAAGTAGCTCCGAAAGCTAAATCCGGCAAAGAATATGATCTCTCCATCATCGTTGACCAGCTCGACTGCCTCGAATGCGGTTCCTGCGTAAACGTTTGCCCGGTTCAGGCTCTCACCATGGTTCCGAACACTGACGAAGAACGTCAGAAGATGGACCTCTGGTACTATGGTACGGAAAAGGTTGCTCCGAAAGCTAACCCGCAGAACAAGAAGACCGTCATCGGTTCTCAGTTCGAAACTCCGCTCCTCGAATTCTCCGGCGCATGCGCAGGCTGCGGCGAAACACCGTATGTCAAACTCATCACGCAGCTCTTCGGCGATCGCATGATGATTGCAAATGCTACTGGCTGCTCCTCCATTTGGGGTGCATCCGCTCCGGTTTCCCCGTACACCATGAACGCTGCTGGCCATGGCCCGGCTTGGGCAAACAGCCTCTTCGAAGATGCTGCTGAATTTGGTCTCGGCATGTTCCTCGGCGTAGACAAAGTCCGCAAAGACTTGGCTGAAAACCTCGACGCTGCTAAAGCCGTTGCTTCTCCGGAACTCCAGGCTGCACTCAGCGACTGGGCTGCTAACATGAACGAAGGCGAAGGCTCTCGTGAACGCGCTGACAAACTGACAGCTCTCCTCGAAAACGAAGCTGCTGGCAAACCGGTTCTCGAAGACTTCCTCGCTAAGAAACAGTTCTTCGTTAAACGTAGCCAGTGGATCATCGGTGGTGACGGCTGGTCCTACGATATCGGTTACGGCGGTGTTGACCACGTCCTCGCTTCCGATCACGACGTCAACGTCCTCGTCCTCGATACCGAAGTTTACTCCAACACTGGCGGTCAGTCCTCTAAAGCTACCCCGACTGCAGCAATCGCTCAGTTCGCTGCTGCCGGCAAACGCACGAAGAAGAAAGACCTCGGCATGATGGCTATCTCCTATGGCTATGTCTATGTAGCTCAGGTATCCATGGGTGCTGATAAGAACCAGCTCATGAAAGCCATGACGGAAGCTGAAGCTTACCATGGTCCGTCCCTGGTTATCTGCTACGCTCCTTGCATTAACCACGGCATCCGTAAAGGCATGGGCAAGAGCCAGCTCGAAGAAAAACTCGCTGTCGAATGCGGTTACTGGGATCTCTTCCGCTACAACCCGGATCTCAAAGCTCAGGGCAAGAATCCGTTCAGCCTCGACTCCAAAGAACCGGATTACAGCAAATTCCAGGAATTCTTACAGGGTGAAGTTCGTTATGCTTCCCTTAAGAAAGGCTTCCCGGAAGAAGCAGACGCTCTCTATGCTAAGACAGAAGCAGACGCAAAAGCTCGTCGCGAATCCTATGTACGTTTACAGAAGGGTTTTGAAGACTAATTTGATTGCACTCGCTGCATGAGAATAGAAGAAAGGCCCCGCATGAAGGTTTCGACCCTCATGCGGGGTCTTTTTGTTTTATAGTCACTACAAACTACAAACTGCAAACTTAAAACTTAAAAAGGATATGTCGCACTGCGACAGCGCCTTTTTTATTGCCATCCCTTCTCGATGGGTATATAATAAAGCGTGTTTTTAAGAACCATTTAGAAAGGGGCCTTTCTGTATGTCATCTAAACTGGGTACGTTATGTATTGTCCTGACGGCCATAGCCTTTGGTACGATGGAAATTTCCTTGAAGATTGCCGGTACGGCGTTCACGCCTTTCCAGCTGACCTTTCTCCGGTTCCTCGTCGGCGGGCTGCTGCTCATGCCATTGGCCATCCGCGATTTGAAGAAGCGCAGCATCCACCTCAATCGTTCCGATTGGGGCTATTTGGCTGTCCTCGGGCTGATCAACATCTGTTTCAGCATGATCCTCTTCCAGATCGGGGTCAACATGGCGAATGCCGGCCTGGCCGCTATCGTCTTTTCCAGTAACCCGATTTTTGTCATGATTTTTTCGTATTTCATCATTCACGAAGCCTTTACCCGCAAGAAGGCCATTACCCTGGTCCTGAGTATCATCGGCCTGGTCATCGTCGCCAACCCGATGGCCATTATCCGCAGCGGTAATATCGGCCTGCTCGTGTCGCTGGCAGCAGCCATTTCCTTTGCCCTCTATACGACATTGGGGAAACTGCGCATTGAAAAACTGGGCGGCAACGTAGAAAACGCCTTCAGCTTCCTCATCGGCTGTGTTTTCCTGTTTTTCATCCTCCTGTTCCACGGCGACCCGATTTTGGCCGGCATTGATTCCCATACCGTCTGGCCCCTTATTTACTGTTCCTTAGTCGTCACGGGGTTTGGCTATCTGTGCTTCATGAAGGCCATCGAACTGACGGGACCGTCCAATGCCTCTTTTGCCTTCTTCATCAAGCCGATCATCGCCTTGATCTTGTCGGCCATCATCTTGTCGGAACCGATTACGGTCAATGCCGTCGTCGGCCTGGCCCTGATCCTCCTGGGCTGCACCATGGCAGGGCCTATTGAACACCTGCTCTTCCGTCATCATGCTATTGGCGAAATCGAAGGGCGCGAAAATCATCCGGCCTGGATCAAAGAAGATACCGAAAGCCCCTTGGTCATTACCATTTCCCGTGAATACGGCAGCGGCGGCCGCAACGTCGGCAAGCTCGTCGCCCGCAAACTCGGTATCCCGTATTACGATACGGAAATCCTCAATCTGACCCGCAAGGAACATCCGCAGACCTTCGCCGCCTGGTGCAAAGACCGCAAGCGTCTGCTCGGCCCCTTGCTGACCAAGGTCTATGACGATTACATCCATTACGCATCGGGCTATGAATCGAAGCAGCAGGAAATGTTCCGCGATGAAGCTGAAGTCATCCAGGCCTTGACGGAAGGGAAGTCGTGCGTCATCGTCGGCCGCCTGGCCAACTACATCCTGCGCAAACGGCCGAATACCTTCAACGTCTTCATTTCGTCCGACCCGGACTGGGCCATCCAGCGCATCATGCTCCGCGAACACGTCGATGCCGAAAAGGCGCGGAAAATCCGCAACCACGTCAACCACGAACGGCGCGACCACTGCATGTACTGCACCGATTCCTACTGGGGCTATGGCGCCAACTACGACTTGAGCCTCAAATCCAGTGACTACGGCATCGTCAAGACGGCCGACCTCATCTTGCAGGCTGCCCAGCACCGCCTGACCATCTCCAAAGAAGATATCAACCCCTCTGCCGACCACAACGCCATCTCCACACCGGCCGCAGCTGCCGAATCGTAATTCGTCAGGATTCGTAGGGGCCGTCCCAAAGGGCGGCCCGTCCTACAATTCATACCCATGAACTACACAAACGTTCATCGTTTGTAGTTCATCGTTCGTCGTGATGGGACCTTATCTTTTAAGCCCCTTCGACCTGCGATGAACGACCTACGATGAACGTTCTTTTTATGCCCCTAATGTTAAATAAATCTTAAACTTTCTCAAAATTGACAAATAATGGTAAGCAGTGATAGATTTAGTCTTTATTTTGAGAATAGAAAGTGATAAAATAAAAGATGATTTATTGATAGTGATTATTCTTGAGAATGTGTCGTGATAGCGATGGAGAAACGATGGCAGTTTAGTCATCCGGACAGCGGGCTCATACAGGCTTTGGCTGCACAATTACATATATCTCCGGTCTTAGCGCAGGTACTGGCCAATCGCGGCATTGCCGATGCCGGCGGGGCCAGTCATTTTCTTCATGATACCCTGGCCGATATGGCAGACCCGTTCCTGATGAAGGGGATGGAGGCAGTCGTACAGCGGCTGGAGCAGGCGATAACCGAAAAACAGCGCATCGTCATCTATGGTGACTATGACGTCGACGGCATTACGTCGACGTCTCTTGTTTATTCCGTCCTCCGCGACCTCGGCGCGTCGCCGCAGTTCTACATCCCCGAACGGGAGAGTGAAGGCTATGGCCTCAATGAAGGCGCCCTGGAGCAGCTGAGCCGGCAGGCTGACCTGCTCATCACCGTCGACTGCGGCATTTCGTCGTATGATTTGGTCCGGCAGTTCTCCACGGTCCTGGATATGATCATCACCGATCATCACGAGCCGCCGGAACAGATTCCGCCAGCCCTGGCCGTCCTCAATCCCAAACAGGCCGGCTGCCCGTATCCCTTTAAGGAGCTGGCCGGGGCCGGCGTGGCCTACGTCCTCTGCCGGGCCCTGTGGCAGCATCACTGCCAGGAAGACCTGCCGGGCTATACGGACCTGGCAGCCCTGGGGACGATAGCCGACCTGGTCCCCCTGACCGGGGAGAACCGCATCCTCGTCCGCTATGGCCTGGCGGCCATGAAGGAAGGGACGCGGACGGGCATCAGGGCCCTCCTGGCTGCGTCCAATCTCAGCGGCAGGGACATCACAGCCGGCCGCATTGCCTTTACGGCGGCGCCGCGGCTCAACGCGGCCGGGCGCATCAGCCATGCGACGAAAGGCGTCGAACTGCTCCTGGAAAGCGATGCCGCCCAGGCCGCTGCCGATGCGGCCGAACTGAGCCGCCTCAACACGGAGCGCCAGGACATCGAGCATACCATTGCCCAGGAAGCCATCGCCCAGATTGAAGGGCAGGGGAGGGGCCGTGACGGCGTCCTCATCGCCTGTCACGAGGGCTGGCACGTCGGCGTCATCGGCATCGCCGCGTCGCGCCTGGTGGAAACGTATTACCGGCCGTCCCTGGTCATCACCGTCCGCGACGGCATCGGCAAGGGCTCCTGCCGCAGCATCAGCGGCTTCAACATGTACGAAGCCCTGCAATACGCCCAGGATTTGCTCATCCAGTTCGGCGGCCACACCATGGCGGCCGGTTTTTCCGTCAAGGCCGAGAACATCGAGCCCCTGCGCCAGCGCCTGCTGGACTATGCGGCCGCGCATATGACGGCAGCCGACTACATTCCCCTGGTCCATATCGACAGGGAATTGGAGCCGGCCGATGTGACCTTGGACCTCATCGCCGAACTGGCCCGCCTGGAGCCCTATGGCATGGGCAACAGCCGGCCCGTCTTTTCCCTGACCGGGGCGACGGTAGAAGAAATCCGGCCCATCGGCCGGGAAAAGCAGCACGTCCGCCTCGTCGCCCGCGGTGCCGACCGGACGCGCCTTTCCGGCGTCGCCTGGTCCCAGGCCGGCTTGTGTGACGCCATCGTCGAAGGCGATGTCATCGACGTGGCCTTCCAGCTCGAACGGAACGATTTCAACGGTACGTCGTCGCCGCAGCTGGTCATCCAGGACGTCCATCTGCCGGGCCGCCACATCGTCCTCGACCGGACGGTCATGGTCGATATCTACATGGCCCTCAAGAAGTGTATTCCCGAATGGGGGATGCCGGTCTGGCAGGTCCGCCGCCGTCTGGCCGCGGCCCAGGGGGACTGCTATGACGTCCACACCATTTACGCTGCCATCGTCGTCCTGCGGGAAATCGGCGTCCTCAAAGTGCGCCATGACGACGACGGCCCAGCTTATTATTTTCCTATCCTTGCGGGGAAAATGAATCTTCATACGTCACCGACGTATGAACTGTACTGCAAGGAGTAAGGAGGTCTTCATATTATGGAATTTAAAGATAAAGATGTCGAATTCAAGCACCTCATCGATACGATACATTCGTATTTGCCCCAGGCGAAATGCGATGATGTGACCAAAGCCTATAACCTGGCAGAAGAAGCCCATAAGGACCAGCGCCGCGTCAGCGGGGAACCGTATATCCTGCATCCCCTGGCCGTCGCGCAGATACTGGCAGACATGAAAATCGATACGACGACCATTACGGCGTCGCTCCTTCACGATGTCGTCGAAGATACGTCGTATACCCTGGACGATCTCAAGAAGATGTTCGGCAAGGAAGTCGCCTTCCTCGTCGACGGCGTCACCAAATTGAGCCGCCTCAATTACCGCACCAAAGAAGACCAGCAGCTCAACAGCATGCGCAAGATGTTCCTGGCCATGGCCAAGGACGTGCGCGTCGTCGTCATCAAACTCGCCGACCGCCTGCACAACATGCGTACCCTGCGCTATATGCGCAGCGACAAGCAGAAGCGCATCGCCCAGGAAACACTGGAAATCTTTGCCCCCCTGGCACACCGCTTAGGGATTTTTAATATCAAGTGGGAACTGGAAGATCTGTCTTTCCGCTATCTCGAGCCGGATAAATACTACGACCTCGTCGACCAGATGAAACAGAAGCGCCATGTCCGCGAAGAAATCGTCAACGAAGCCATCGACGTCCTCAAGAAGGCCCTCGACGACGCCCACATCCACTGCGAAATCAATGGCCGGCCCAAGCATTTTTACAGCATTTATAAGAAGATGAAGAAAGATAACCGCGACTTGAGCCAGGTCTATGACCTTTTCGCCATCCGCGTCATCGTCGACGACGTCAAGGACTGCTACGGCGTCCTGGGCATCGTCCACAGCCTGTGGAAGCCCTTGCCGTACCGCTTCAAGGACTACATCGCCATGCCCAAGCCCAATAACTATCAGTCCCTGCACACGACGGTCATCGGGACGAGGGGGCAGCCTGTAGAAATCCAGATCCGCACCTGGGAAATGCACCGCATCGCCGAATACGGCGTCGCCGCCCACTGGCGCTATAAAGAAGGCAACCAGACGGCCAACAAGGACGCTTTCGATGAAAAGATGGGCTGGCTGCGCAACCTCCTGGAATGGCAGGATACGAGCAATCCCAAGGAATTCGTCAACGCCCTCAAGCTCGACGCCTTTTCCGACGAAGTCTTCGTCTTCTCGCCGCGGGGCGATGTCATCGACCTGCCCCAGGGCTCCATCCCCATCGACTTTGCCTACCGCATCCATACCGACGTCGGCCACCGCTGCGTCGGCGCCAAGATCAACGGGAAAATCGTGCCGTTGGACTATAAATTGAAGAACGGCGATATCGTCGAAATCATCACGTCCAAAGTCGGCAAG
>CABMPA010000035.1 GCA_902388315.1 uncultured Megasphaera sp.
AGGACGTATGCCCGTCCACCTGATTGCCATGCCAGCAGCCATCGCCATAGCCTACCGCCACAGGTGCGTCATTGCCTTCGCAGGCATCCCACTGGAAGTTGCGTGGCAATGCCCCGCAGGACCAGTGACGATGATTTCCGCTATTTCCGACCGTATGATCATGAACCGGAGTTTCCGGAATCGTAAGGTTGTGCTTCTCTTCGCCCAGCTTATCCCCGGCCTTGTACATGGTTCCGCTGTCTGCCGCCCCGGCCCCGATCAGGCACCGCCCCATGGCAAAGGCCACCCAGGTCGTCCCCGGCCAGTAGGTCGCGGGATTCTTCCCGTCTGTGGAAATATAGACAGCATTGACAGGGAACGGGCAGGCCTGAATCTTAGCCACGGCTTCTTCGTCCATATCGGCGTAGGTGACCTTGCCCCAGCTGCCATTGCTGTGCAGGACCGTATTCAGTTTCCCTGCAGCCGGTGACGGAACCATGCCGCTCTGGCCCGCCGTCTTTTCGCCACAGCCGCTGAAATCAGGCAGTGTGATGTCCTTCGTGCCATCAAACAGTACACGATGAATTTTCCGGCCTGTTTGCAGTTTCGAAGCGCTGGCCGCATTGCCGCTGATGCCGTTGGCATGAGCCTTGGCATCGGTCAGATGGGCATTGATGTCGGCCGCCGTAGCGGAAATCCGTTCATAGAGCCGGGCATCGTTGCTGACCAGCTGGGAAACGGTCTTGTTCTGCTGATTGAAGACCACCGGATCTTCTGAAAGATACTGTGGGAACAGCACATCATAATCCAGGGTATTCTCAATGGCTTCGGCCGGACGGACTTCCTGCCCGGCCCGGTCGGGAAAATCTGCCGACCACTTCTCCTTGATATACTCAGGCATTCGCCATCACTCCTTTCCCGGATACAATCGTCGCCGTCGAGAAGGTGGCCTCGCCATTCCAGTGGATTTTCCCGTTCCAGGAATAGCCCAGATAGATGGCATAGCCCAGATGCGCCGGCTTGTAGATGTCAAGCTGCGCAATCAGCTTCGAAAGCGTCTCCGTATCCTCGTCATTCATAATGCAGTACACCTTGAAATAATATTCTTCATTCACTTCCTCGATATGTCCCACACTGTACAGATTGATGATGGAGTTCATGAAATCCACCGTAGACACATCTACATGCTGCAGTTTAAAGAGAATCCGCTGCCTGCGGAATTCGTCCGAGTCATCATCATTCTTTTTTATTCCTAAGAACGACTCATACAGTGGCAGCGCCCAGGTAGCCGTGTTCACGAAGAAGTTGTCCGCCAGGTCCTGCAACGCCAGCCTTAACCGGTTATGCTCCGTGCTGCACGTATCCGCTGTCTTTTTAAACATCGGGTCTTTCGCCAGGAACCTGGGCAGGTAATCCAAGACATCAATTTCACTTTGGCGCATCCACTCATTCGCTGACAAGGTTCAGCACCACCTTTCCCGCCACGGGAATCTGTTCATTGGTCAGGCTGATGTTGTCGGCCTTTCCGTTAAGTTTCAAATTCCGATAATCTGTAATCTCGTTCACGCCCAGGATCAGCCGGCCAATCTGGGCCAGGCTGACGTAGGACAAGGTGAAGCCGGTGTTCTTAAAATAAGCCGATACAGCTGCCGTCACTGCCTGCGCATTGGCAGTCCCGTACACTTCCGCAGTGATATCCACGGAGATTGGCGCAGGAGACACTACTGTCACGGTAGCCCCGATGGGTCGTTGTGACTCGATATACTGAGCCACTTTCTGAATCAGCTCATCCGATGCCGATTCATTCTCCGCCGTCACGATGATGACTTTCACCGTACCATTACCCTTCCAGAGCGGGATGACCTTGCAGTTTCCCACCCCGTCCACGGACATGGCCCAAGAACGGTAATGGTTGGCGTTGCCAGACGTAATGGGCTGGCGGACACGAAATAGAAGTCTTGCCAATAATGCAGCATCTGTTTCCTCATCGGCCCCGTCCGTACATTTTTCCTGGTTGGTCACGCTGTACACGTTAGGGATGGAATAAGGAATTTCCGTAATCGTACCCGGTGCCACATTCCCGCTTACGCCTACATCGGCAGCTTGAATCGGAATTGTGATGAGAGTTTCATCTGCCGGAATCGTTCCCGACTCCGTGGTATAGAACCGCAGACCGTCTTTGGTCTGGAACAGGCTGCCGCGGATGATGTAGGCCCCGGACTGCCCGGTAACCGTCACCTTCCCATTGGCCTTCACGGCCTGTTTCCTCTGGATGCCGAATTCTTCCGCCCGCAGCGTCAGATAGTCGCCCCAGGCGGTTTCGGCAAAAGCCGCGTCCCGCAGCATCGCCATCTCGGCATAGCTGTTCTCGAATTCCACGGCATTGGTATCAATCATGTCCCGGGCAAATGAGCCTTCTATCGAGGTCTTGTCCGTATCGGCCAGGGTATGCAAGGTCTGCACCATGCGGTTTTCAATCTGGTCTTTCGTCTGGGCATCAAACAAATTGCTCATGCAAGTCTCCTTTCTGCGGTAATCGTGAGGCTTTCATCGCTGTAAATGGATGTCACATCCACGACAATGAACAAATCATCTTTTTCCCGTCTTTCCACATCCACCCGGTTGATCCGGGCGATATAGGGATTGACAGCAAGCCCTTCCCGGATATTCTGGCGGATCTGGTCTGCCGTATAGACGTTGTTGGGCATCGTCCCCTGATAGGGTTCGATAGTTACGCCGTACTCATCGTGGTAGGCCAGATACCGGTACCGCTCTGTCATCAGTGCTTTATAGATCCATACTTTGAGGGCTTCATCTTCCGCCACGGTGATATTGTTCCCGTTCTCGTCATAGCGGAACCGGTGCTTTTCAAAGTCATAGCCGTATTCCGAAAGGAGCGGCAGTGTTTCTCTGGTACTGGCATCCGCTCCGGATGCCAAGGCCACAAAAGGATCAGCCATATCCATCCAACCTCACAATCTCGTCCAGAATTACATACTGCTGGATTTTCCCGTTCACCAGCATAGGCATGATGGCGACTTTCATGCCCGGCTTCAGGGTATCCGTGGTAATCATCGAATCAGTGTAGTCGTTATCGATATCATGGTTATGCGACTGGTAGGCCGCGTCCCCGCTGCCGCCTGCCCGGTTCTGGGTCGCCGATACCAGATGGCCCCTGGCTGTCCTGCCGTAGCCTGCCAGAAGGTAATGGGAAATCCACAGTTCCTCTTTCGTCAGGACGATGCCGTTGTATTTCACCTTGATATCCGGTGGAGACTGGAGTATCTCGCCAATCTGGATGGACGGGCTGTTGCTGCTCCGGGAAACCTGTTCCATAAGGTTCAGCAGACTGATATATGGATTTTTCTGCATTTCCCGTCACCCCCTGGATGTCTTGATGATGGTCGCCGGGTAATAGTCGCTCCCCATATCGATGCTGCCTTCATAGTGATGGAAACAGCCATAGACATTAGAGCTGTTGCCCCAGCAGCCGCCGCTGCCATCATAGACCACCACATGCCAGTTCGGGTCCGGCTTGCTGTAGCGGTTGTACATGATGATGTCGCCTTTCTCTAACTGCGACGGATCGTAGGGAATCGCCAGCTCCCGCGCTTCAGCATCGGCCCGGAGCTGGTCGCACCCTTTGACGTTGTTATTGTATTCCTGAGCGGCAAAGGGCGAATACCCGGCCGCCGCAATCGTTGCCCGGTCTACACAGCCTTCTGAGCCATATGGGGAAACAGTTCCATCAAAACTGGACATACACTGATCAACGGTATCGCCACTCGCTGCCATACCGCTTCCCGTATAGGAACTGTCAGAAGAGGTTGTCGCAGGCGGCACATAATCCGGGTTGGCATTATAGGAAGCACTGTCGAGTTCCTGTTTCTGCTCAGTAAGGAGTTTGTTGAAAACCAGATTCAAATCCATGGTGTGCTTATTGCCTTCCATCCGATGGCTGTCGGACTTGATGAAGAACCGGCCCTTGAGCTGTTCTTCCTGGATGTCCACGGAAAAACCGGCGATGCACTGGATGTGTCCCAGGGCATGGACAGCCATGTCATGGGCTACCGTCTTCAACATGGCCCGCGCCTGACTGGCGTCGTCCTGCTTGGGGTCGGCCTTGCAGATGGCCTGGATAGTACCGAACTTTTGAATGTCCGTGTTGTTTGACATCTCCCCTTTCGTCTGCCCCGTGCTGTCCACAACCACCACCTTTGACACCATGTCCTCGATAGACTCGGACACGGATGCTCCCGTAAGATTCGTTTCATCGCTGATGAGGAAGTTCTCCACCACCTGGTCATTGGTACAGACCACATTCAGCTTTCCATCTGTCATGTAGATGTGATAGCCTTTTCCGTCCTGAGCGGACTGGTAGGAAAGAGCCTGCTTGATGGCATCGGTCGCCGAGATATCATCGGCGATAAAGCTGCACACGACTGATAAATCCGGCATCGTCCCGGCTTCAATAGAAAAGTCGTGAATCGTCTGTCGGATAGCATCGGCCACGGTCACATTGGTGTATTTCCGGGTAATGCGGGATTTAGCCAGATAGATGATGTTGTCGAAAGCCACAAAACGCATGGTATAGGACTCACTGTCCCGGCTCCGTGAAAAGATGCGTCCCCGAAAGACTGGAAACGTTTCCTGGGTTTTATCATCCAGGAGGGAAAACTGAACTTCATCCCCCAATTCCAGGACGGCATTCGTCCAGTCTTTATCTTTCGTGGTATAGGCAATGTCGAATTCCAGCTTGCGTCCGGCCTGCTCTACATCGCCGGACCAGGTATAGGAAATGACGTAAACTGACAAGTCCGTGTTTTTCGGCTGCTCATTTTCCTTCCCGTCCTGCCGGGTTTCCGTATTCTGTTTATTGATCTTTGCTAACTGGAACATTGGCTTCATTCCTTTTGAGATTCATCGTCGTCAGGCGGATGATGTCGCCCGTCTTGAGGCCACCGCTGCGGATGATGCTACGGTAAACCTGGAATTTGGAAAACTGCTCATTGTTGAGCGTGACCGATTTCCCGATGGCCCGGCCCACGACGTTGCCGATACTGTCGCCCGGATAATAGGTGATATTCTTCTTCATCTTCTGCCAGAACGATTCCGGCCGTTTAGCAAGGCCCGTGGTCTTATCAGTCTTGGCGGAGGCTGCATCCGCTTCCACATAGCGGTATTCCATCAATCCCAGTTCGTAGTACACATCGCCGCTGCCGTCCTTTTCCCCGAATTTAAAAGAACTGATCAGGCAGGGCATGGAAAGCGGCGTATCCGAGACGGTAAGCTGGCAGACCTCGCCACCAGTACGCATAGCTTCCAGCATAGAAATGCAGGTATAAGGCGATATGCTGGCGTAGGCGAATGGATAATCCTGGGCAGGAAAAAAACCGGACAGCGTCAGGGACTTCAGCCCGGTCTTGCCTTTCATGAGATAGTCTCCGTAGTTATTGATGTTCACCGTGCCATGATTCGTATTGACGGCTACCATGAGTTCTGCTGGCAGCACGGGAAAGGTCACGACAGAACCGCCTGCGGACAGGGAAATCGTCAGATTCTGTGATGCCTGCCCGATAGCATTTAAGATAGATTCTAAAAATGAGGCCATCAGATTGTCGCTCCTTTCATTCGGTTCATGCCGTACAGCCGGATTTTTTCCACTAGCTTATCGGCTATAGCATCGATGTCCTGCTCGCTGCGAACGTTCATCGTATCGATGCGGATAGTGATGGAATGACCGCCTGCATTCATGGCCTGCCGGATGCTTTCGTCATGAGGAACCACGGTACTGCCATTGGGCAGGTGGACCAGCTCACCCCGACGGTTCTCGTTGATGACAGCAAAGCCGCCGCCAAAATTCTCGACTCCTCCGGCAAAATGGCTTATGGGTTCAATGTTGAATCCCACATGGGTCGGCGTCCCGCCCGTCAGAGACGGGATGTCGATGGACAAGCCGTTGATGCTGGATATGAGTCCGTTCACCTGGTCGATGACCCAGTTCACGCCACTGCGGAAGGTCTCCTTGATTCCCTCCCAGATACCGGATGCGGTTTCACTGATACTGTTCATGGCGCTATCCCAGGCCGAAGTGAGCCATTGCATCCCGGCATCTACGGCGTCCGATACGGTCTGAACCGCCTGCTCAATGTACTGTGAAACCGTATCCCAGTTGTTCCAGAGGAGATACAGCCCGGCGATGATAGCGGCGATAATGATAAGGATAGGATTGGCCATGGCCGTCGCTCCGACTGCCCGGATGATTGTGATGATGAGTTTTCCGACTGAAAGAAACGTACTCCCCAGCCCTTTAGCGATTAGGCCGATGCCTTTCACTACCGGGATGATGCCTTTGAACTGCGCCGCTAAATAGCTAGACACGCTCCCGACCTTGCTGATGCCCGTGGCAATAGATGTAAAAGTACCGTAAGCCTTGCCGCCTACTGTCAGCAATCTTCCTAACGTAGAACCGAACATCTGGAAAGCCACGATACCAAAGGCAACCTGGCCAATGAGAGTTTTCTGCTCCGGCGTAAGCGACCGGAACCAGGCCGCCAGTTCCTTGACGCGCATCGACATGGCCTTGAAGTACGGTGTAAACGACACCGCCAGGTCCATCCCGGCGTTCTTCAGCTGGTTCATGGCAATCTGCATCTGCTCGGACGGAGTCAGCATCTTCTCGTAGGCTTCCTGCGTCATGCCCGCAGAATCCGCCATCTGCTTCATGACCTTGTCGAAGTCCCCGGCGCCCTTGCCCGTAAGGACCAGGATGCTGTTAAGGCCTTCGACAGAACCAAAGAGCTGCGCCATCTGTTCGGCATCGCCACCGGTCGCTTTCTTCACTTCTTCGAGGAACTTCACCCAACCGACGCTCTGAAGATGAGCCGCGTTGAACTCCAGCCCCAGCTGTTCTGCCAAGGTCGCCGCCTGGGAGGACGGTTTCAGGATGTTGCTGTAGGCCGCCTTGAGTCCTGTGATGGCTTCACTCGTAGCGATACCGTTCTTTGTGAGGACAGCGATGGAGCCGAACAATTCCTGGGTGCTGACATTGAGCTGGGCGGCAATGGGGATGACGTTGCCCATGGACTGAGCCATTTCGCCGAACGAAGTCTTGCCGAAGTTCTGCGCCAATAACATCTGGTCCGTGATATGGCTTGCTTCCTCTGCCGATTTTCCGTAGGCGTTGAGAACGGTCGTAACGCCATTGACGGCAGTCGTGGTATCGGTAAAGCCCGCCTTGGCAGCAATCGTCATATCTTTTACGAAACTGACCGCATGGCCGGCATCGACACCGGCAGAAATGGCCTGATAGACCGATTCGGAAAGGTCGGCTACGCCCGCCCCGGTTTCATCACTCACCGCACGGATTTCATCACGAATTTTCTGCATAGATACCACCGTTGTATCTACCAGGGTAGATACTTTAGCCAAGCCATTGGTGAAATCGCTGTTCAGCTTGAAGCCAGCCGTCGCAACAGCCAGAATCGGAGCGGACAGCAGGGCGAACTTATCTGACAGTCCGGAAATCTTGCCCCCAGTCTGCTCGATGCTTTTCGCCGTCCTTTTCTGGATGCGCTCATGCTCTGTCAGTTTCCCTGACAGGCCGCTGACTGACTGTTTCGCCGCTGCCATCTGAGTTTTCATCGTATCCAGGCTGGCATTAACGCTTTTTACAGTCGGCGTGAATAAATCCCGTAGCCGGATAGCGGCATCGATGACGTTATTTGACATGCTGTCTCACCTCCCAATGATGCGTGTATCAACAAAATACGATAAAATAAAAGAAAGTTCTTTTAAGGAGAAAATACAATGCCCATTATCAACGAAGCAGAAGAAAATCTAATTAAACAATATAAAAGTATGCAACTTGGTAATTGTGAAACATGCAAAGATTGCCATAAAAATATTGAGAATTTATCCAAGCCAATTAGTGCTTGGTGCATAGGAAAATATTTCTATGATAATCCCCAGAGAATTCTATTTGTCGGCAAAAATGCCAGAAACAATCCCGGAACGAATGAGAGTGACTTTTGCAATGCTTTTCAAGAAGCTCGTAAATTATGGAATACCAGCTGGTCATATTGGAGCTATACTCGAGATATTACTCGCACCATATTTGGTGATGATTGCATAGGACACATTGCATTTACCAATATTGTCAAATGCAATGATTCACCAACAAAGGATACTACTTCATCCCTTGTTAAAACCAACTGCATCTTAAATCTTAGAGTTCTTCGAAATGAAATAGAAATCATTCGTCCAACACATATAATTTTCTATACGGCTAAGAATTATGATGATTATATTGCTAGTATCTTCGACGACTATAAACCGCTTGATAGTTACGATAATTATAAACTGATTGGAAGACGTAAAATGCCATGGCAGAGAGCCAGCGCCGTTTTAGGCAATCAATCATTCCATGTACTTCGTGTTGGCCACCCTCAATTTAAGAAAAAAGATAGTTTTGTCAGTGAAATATCTGACTGGATTAAAGCTAATTGAACATTTTATAACAAAATACAGTATCTACAATATTTAGCCTGTAAAGGCTGGAGATACTTTTTTATCGCGTTCTTCCATCTCATATCGCACAAAGGCATAAAGCACCTGGCGTTCACCGTATCCCAATTTCATGACCTCTGACGGCAGCAGGTGATGGTCCCTGAAGAGGAAATACATCGCCTGCACTTCGCCATCGGTCCGGATTAGTTTTTTACGGCTTCATCCGCCTTTTTCTGGGTAGTGTAGCCATTGAGTTCGGTAATCTGCGCCGTAAGGTCGGCAATCTCGCCGGCCAGAAACAGTTTACGGATAATATCCGCCGGCAGAGTTGCTCCGAATTTTTCCATCAGCTCTTTGTTCTTGAAATCCGGGTCGGCAATCCCCGCCAGGAGCGTCTGGGTCTGCATCCGGTAAATATCCACGTCATCGGCATTGCCATTGGTAAAATCCACGGCCATCTTCTGGATGTCGGCATAGCGTTCCGGGTCGATGGCCCGGAGCGTGATAACGAAATCGAAGCCAAACAGCTTGCTCAGCCGCTCCATCTTCACCTTTTTTGTGGGCCGTTCGGCTAGCTTGTTCACTACGTCTGCTTTCAGCAGCCTGTCTACCATATTCATAGTCGTTTTCTCCTTATGCTAAATCCAGTAAATCCCAGTCTGAGAAGGTGAAGCTGTAACTTTCTTCGCCCATCTTATCTACTTCCCAATCCGCCAGAATCAGGCTGTCGAAGGTCGCGTCCTTGATGACGATACGTTCACTGCCGATAGCATCCTTATCATCCAAGACAGAAACGATGGTCACTACCGTCTGTTTGCCCGCCTTGATGTTGTCGTTCATCTTCTTAATCATGTAACTCGACACTTTATGGAGTTTCAGTTCACCCTTGCAGTCATACCCCGTGACCTTGTAGCCCTTGCCCACATGGCGGAGCATCTTCACCTCTTCCTTGGTCAGTGTGACCTCAGCTTTAAAGGCTGTGGCTTCGGCCATCAAGTCGCCGTCGATATAGAGGTCAGCGTACTTGCCGTTCATGACCCGTTTGGCTTCCATGCTGTTCATACCGCCTCACCTCCTAGATATGAATAGTTACCGTCACGTCTTCCATGGCATCCAGGAGCGACGCTTTGACGGCGATGAACACATTGCTTCCGATATTGGCCAGCTTGATGTCCATTTCAGACATGTCAGCCAGTTCCGCTTTGGTATATTTGCCGTTGGATTCCAGCCAGATTTTCGTGGATTCCACATCGATGTAGGCGGTATTCTGGTCCTGTTCCAGCAGTCCTTCCTGAGCCAGCTGGTCGAGGTAGCCCTGAATGGCCGTCACCAGCAGGCAGCGGTTCGCATAGCTGTTGGCGTACTTGCCAAGATAATGGTCCTGGGCCGTCGTGCGGATATCATCATGCATCATATCCATCAAATCCACGAGCTTGATTTTCTGGAAGCTCGTTCCCTTGTCCTGGACGGTGGTCACCAGGGAATTGATGCCCCGGGCCAGTTTCACCTTTTCCCCGTCAAAGAAAAAGAACAGCTTCCCGGCGCCGGCCATGGTATCCATTTCCTCTTTCGTCCATACATCACAGCCGATGACCTCCGGCAGCGGCGCGTAGGTACAGGAAATCGTCATAGGCGTCCCAGCGATGATGCCGGCAATGCGGCTGCAGTACTGCGCTGTCGTATACGTCTTGGTCTTAGTCTGAATCGTCTTGTTGACGAAGTTGATGACGCCTTCCGTGTCTGCCGTACAGTCCGGCAGCACAGCCTTTATCATCTTGTCTTTATTGGTACGCATCCCTTTGACCCAGGTGGCGATGGTATCAATGTGCGATGTTTCAATATCCGGTATAACCAGATAGTCAAAGCGTTTATTTTCAATAACCTTCAGGATATCTGTATAGTCTTCCGTCTCACTGCTGATGATTTCGGCAATGACCTTCTTCGGGCTGTTCACATAGCCCCGGAGCGCCAGTTCCAGCTGTTCCCGGTTGCTGTCCGACAGTTCCTTGGGAATATCATCTGCCGTATACAGGTTCGTCTCCGTTTCTGAAGGCAGCGTTTCTTCCTTCAGAATCATCAGAACAATGCCGCGTTCACTGCGCTCAATAGCGCTGATGCCTTTTTCCTTGAACACGACATTAATGGATGGCATTTTCATGTTTCGTTGTCTCCTTTCCCCGATACCGCTGATGCAGTACCCTCATGATTTCAGTAGATTCCGTTTCATCGGCGGAGTCATAATACTGGATGGTCATCGTCACCCGTCCGCCGTCGTTATCCTGCCCAATGAGTTCTTCACTCAGATTCATGACAGCAAAAAACCTGTCCTGGACGGCAATCCCGTCACGGAACAGGTCTTCAGCAGCGGCCAACACTTCATAGATAGAGGTGCTGGCCGCCTGTTTCTGCGGTATATAGGTAATGTAAATATCCGTATCCCGGTATACGTCCTTATCGCCTTGCGGCGAAGTTACGGTCATGGACTTCAGGAAAAATGCAGGTGGCCTGAATCCTTCCTTCACTTCCTGCAGGTACACGGGATACGGGAACTGTTCTTTCAGTTTCTGCTGTACTGCCTGCAGGATGTCGATGTCGTGAATCATAGGCCGCCTGCTTTCTTGATGAGTTTCTTTGTGAGTTTTTCCAGGCCGGGCTGCAAGTCCTGAGATTCGAACAGCTTCACGGCTTTTTCCGTGTAGTGCTGGCCTTCATAATAGCCTACGGTCCTGCCACCGGGCGTTTTCTTGACATGCCCATTGTTCAACAGGTGATGAACTGGGTGCTTGTTCGTCAGCTCATAGGTCAGCTCCGAACCGTTATAGCCCGTTACCTTGTGCTTCCATCCCTTCTTCAGCTTGCCCGTACTGCCTTCCGGGGTCTGATTCACACATTCCTTCTTCAGTTTGTTGCCAATCGTTACCAGCCCCTTTTCAGCAGTTCCTGGAAATTCCTCAATCGCAGAGAGCAGTTTGCCGGACAACTCGTCTATTCCCTGGATATCCAAATCACCCCTGCTCATCGTCCTGCCCCCTGATTTCTTCCGTACAGTACAGTTCCAGAGATTCATGGCGCATATACGGGTCTACTATCGTATCAATGTCATACAGATGATCCTGATATTTCACCTTCATGTCATGGGTAATGCCCGGACGCCAGCGGATGGTGATTTTGCTGTATTCCGTATCCGCCTTGCGCTCCATTTCATAGAACACCTTGCCCCTGGCAGGCTCGATGGATGCCCAGCAGGTACAATGAACCGCATCTTGTAACGTATCGAATCCCAAATCGTCAGTCTGCTCTTTCCGGCTGATAATCTGCACTCTCTTGTTAAGTTTTCCCACCTGCATTGCGCTCTCCCCTTTCAAAAGCGGCTGCGCCGCACACCGAACAATAACCACCGCAGCATCTTCAGCAGTCCGGAATAATCCGCTTCTTCCCGGTGCTCATACAAAAAGGCGGCAGCATACAGAATGGCTTCGTGGAATACGACCGGGTTTTCTTCGGCATCCGCTTCCTCGCAGCGGGCCAGGTCCAGGCATAGCGACTGGGCCGTTTCCAGGGATGACAGGATGACATCATCATTCGACGTGTCATCCTCATCAATCCGCAGATATTTCCTGGCTTCTTCCAGGCTGACCAGCATGGCTTAGGCCTTCGCTTTCACATCGAGAGCCTGGACCGCTTCCGGGAGCATCAGCATGCCATCAACGCGCTGGCTGGCGAGGAAACCAATCTGGCCGTTGGCGGCATACAGCTCGTTGAGGCGCTTGAAGGAGCGGGATTCTCTGTCGGAGATCCAGTAATAGCTGAAGTCGCCAAAGAGAACCGGGCGATTGCCAGCAGCCAGTTCCGGCGCAAAGGATGTGCTGTAGCAGGGGCGGTTCAGAATGGTATCCGGCGTCCCCGCCGTGACGGACGGCTGCCAGATGTAATTGCCATTGTTGTCCTTGACTTTGCGCAGTGCTTTGATGGTGGAATCATTCAGGAGCCATACGGCCTTGCGACGATACGGGATGCGCAGGGAATGGTACAAATCAATGACATCATCGAAGGTGATAGAAGCCCCATTGGCAGTGACGCCCAATTCCGCAGACGGGAACACGCCGGTCGGCTTGCTCTTGCCATCACCGACAAGGAAGGCTTCTTCTTCCTTCGTGCCGATACGGCGGGCAAATTCACTGGAGATATAGCTTTCCAAGTCGAAAGCATTATCGTTCAGGAGTTCTTCCGAAACGCGGATGGCCGTCCCCAGTTTATAGGCCCCGATGGACTGCTGGCCGAAGGTGTCCTGGCTGTCCGGATACAGACCGTTTTCTTCCATCCAGGCGGCTTCGCCGTGTCCCGTCACGATGGGAATCTTACGGTCGCCGCTGGTATGGATGATCGTCGCCAGGCTGCGGAAGAAGTTCTCTTCCTGGAGTTTGTCGATGAGCTGATGCTCGAATTCATCCGGCACCAGATAGCCGCCATCGGCATCGGTACCTACGCTCAAGGCATTCTGCACATCAATAAAATTTTTATGCCGGATGCTGTCCCAGAAGGCCTTCTTGTAGGCGTTGGATGCACGGCCTTTCTTCTCATTTTCGGTCTTGGGAACCCCCGGCTGTTCTGTAATGGGAACGGTGGTAGGCTTCGCCATTTCCGCATCCATACGCTGCTGACGTTCCAGGCGGTCAATTTCCTTGCCAAGATTCACCA
>CABMPA010000036.1 GCA_902388315.1 uncultured Megasphaera sp.
CTGAACTCGATGCGGAACGGGCTAAATATTTCCACCTCATCCAGGAACGGGCTGATTTGTTCATGAAAGAAGCCGACGAATGTGGCTTGAAGTATTTGCGTTATATTTCGGGCTTCTTCATCACCATCCCCATGGAAGGTTCGCAGAAAGTCTGCGATGAACTGGAAAAGGAAAATATCTTCCTCGTTCCCTTGGGCAAAGGCATCCGTCTGGCTGTCTGCTCCGTTTCCAAGAAGAAGATCCACGGCCTGGCTACCAAGATTAAATCGACCTTGGATGCAGTCGGCGCAAAACAGTAATACGCGTTGGGGAGAAAGGAAGTCTTCCTATGTTTAACACGATTGGCGTCTGCGGTACCGGCAATATGGGCCGGGCCATCGTCAAAGGCCTGGTAGCTGCCAATGCCATTGCTGCAGATCATATCTATCTTTATAATATCCACCGGGAAAAAGCCGAAGCCCTGGCCAGGGAAACGGGCGCTGTCGTCGTCGATACGCCGGAAGAACTGGCGCGCCGGTCCCAGGGGCTGATCATGGCCGTCAAGCCCAATATCATGGAATCGGCTTTGACTGCCGTCCGGGACGATTTTTCGGCCGAAACGGTCCTCATTTCCATCGCAGCGGGTATCTCTTTGGAAAAATTGGCTTTTTATACCGGTCCGGAAACGAAAATCGTCCGGGTCATGCCCAATACGCCGGCTATGGTTGGCGAAGGCATGGCGTCCATTTCTCCGAATGGCAATGTGACCGAAGGGGAAACGGCGGATGTCGTCGCTATCTTTTCCAGCTTCGGCAAAGCCGTCGTGACCGATGAAAAGCTCATCGACGCCGTCTGCGGCCTCAGCGGAAGCGGACCGGCCTACGTCTACATGTTCATCGAAGCCCTGGCTGACGGTGCCGTCCGCGAAGGGATGCCCCGCCAGATGGCCTATACCTTTGCGGCCCAGACCGTATTGGGGGCAGCCAAGATGGTCCTGGAAACAGGCCGTCATCCGGGAGCCCTGAAAGATGACGTCTGCTCGCCAGGCGGCACGACCATCGAAGCCGTGCGGACCCTGGAAGAAAGCAATTTCCGCGCTGCTGCCATGAACGCCGTCATCGCATCGGCAGAAAAGAATAAAAGTTTATAGTTTGTAGTACGGAGTTTGTAGATGCGGACTTTAAATTAAAAAAACATTTACTAAAAACTGCGAACTGCAAACTTACTACTCAAAAAGAGGCTGTCGCCTGTGCGACGGCCTCTTTTTTCCTGCACGGCTATGCAATTTATACATAAAATGTTAAATTACATATAATCATCTATGGAATGATAAATTATTATTCACGGCTTATAAACTCCACATTTTAACGCAGTAATATGCAAAATAGTAAACCTTAGTGTGTGCTATATCGAAAATAGGTATACGCTCATGTCTAAATGTAATTTACAAATATGACATTGAGGTATATAATAACAACATAGAGCTCGTATCCGGATGCAATCTAAGTGAGAAATGGCGTTATTCGTGGTTCGCTCATGAATAAGCCCCGTGCCTGTTAGAGGCGTGAAATGTATTTTTTCTATGAAAGGGTGGTATGTAATGGTTATATTGGCCTTGCTCCCAATCCTATTCCTGATTGTAGCATTGGGGTTCTTGAAGATGGCCGGTTGGAAAGCGTGCCCAATCGCGGCTGTTATCGCATTTGTTGTCGCTGTATTCTGTTATAATATGTCAGTTCCTATTGCCATTTCGGCAGCCCTCGAAGGCGTAGCCCTGGCATGCTGGCCGATTTTGCTGGTCATCATCATGGCCCTGTTCGCTTACAAGTTGACGGTAGCAACGGGCAGCCTGGAAGTCATCAAACAGATGCTGACCACTGTCAGTGAAGATAAACGTGTCGTATTCCTGCTCATCGCTTGGGGCTTCGGGACGTTCATGGAAGGCATGGCAGGTTTTGGTACTGCTGTTGCTATCCCGGCTGCTATGCTGGTTGCCCTCGGCTATCCGCCGCTCAAGACTATCGTTGCCTGCTTGATTTCCAACGCCGTAGCACCGTCCTTCGGGTCCATCGGTATCCCGACGACGACCATGGCTGCTGTAACGGGTTTGGATTCCAGCGTCCTGGCTACGAAAGTTTCGATCGTATCCTTTATTCCTGACCTCATCGCTCCGTTCCTGATTGTCATCTGCATCGGCGGCGGTATCAAAGCCATCAAAGGCGTCGGCATCGTAACGCTGCTCTCCGGCCTGGCTCTGGCTATTCCGGAACTGTTCATTTCCGTAACCATCGGCGCTGAACTGCCGGTCATGGTTTCGTCCATCATCATCATGGCTGTCATCGTCCTTTACTCCCGTGCTTGCAAATCCACGAGCAACCCGGAATACAAGTTCGATATTGACACAGAAAATCAGAAAACTGTTTCCTTCGGTGAAGGCGTCAAAGCAGCTATGATTTTCATCCTCATCTTCGTATTCCTCGTCGGTACGTCGAAACTGTTCCCGTTCATCAACGGGCCGCTGGCTTCGATTAAAACGACTGTTCCTATCTATGCCGGCCCGGGTGCTAAACCTTATACCTTCACCTGGATTGCTGTTCCTGGCGTCATGATCTTCATCGCTACGATTCTCGGCGGCCTCTATCAGGGTGCTTCCGTCGGTAAGATCGCCCAGGTCTTCAAAGATAACTTCGTCGGCCTGCGCTTCACGTACTTGACCATCATCGCCGTCGTCGTCGTCGCTAAGATTATGACTTACTCCGGCATGACCAAGGAAATCGCTGATGCCCTCGTATTTGCAACAGGCAATGCATATCCTATCGTTGCTCCTTTCGTCGGCGGCTTGGGTGCTTTCATTACCGGGTCCTGCACGAACGCAAACGTCCTCTTCGGGCCGTTGCAGACATCCGTTGCTTCCAGCCTGGGTATGAGCCAGCCGTGGCTTGCTGGTGCCAGCTCCCTCGGCGGTTGTATCGGCAAGATGCTTTCGCCGCAGAGTATTGCTTTGGGCGTCGGCGCTGTCGGTGCTGTTGCTGAAGGCAAGGAAGGCGAAATCATGCGCGGTACGGTTGGTTACTGCTTGTTCCTGCTCATCATCGCAGGTATCATTACCATCATCGCTCCGAGCGTCGTTCCCTTCTTGGTAAACTAAGCGTATAGAAAGAACTATATAGCAGAGAAGAATAAAAAGGTATGCTACATATCCATGTAGCATACCTTTTTCTATGATAAACAATGTGATATAATTTAATATGAAATGTTCCTCATACGAAACATTTCCTTACAGGAATGACTAACTATTACTTTAAAGCATGGACAAAAATAAATAAAAATCAACACTGCTTAAATTTTTACGTTTTGTTCTGAAATATTTAAAAATCAGCAGTTCTTATGATAAGTTGTCATAGAACACGATGAATCAATCGAAAAATGATATGTGTAAAATGTGCAAATGTAATTTACATGCATGAGGAAGTAGAGTATAATAATACCTGTAAGAGATAAACGGAAGATAAAAGGGACATACTATTTTATACTTTCGTTATATTCGGTCTTAAGTCTGGTCGCCATGGCTAGATGAAGCAATAAGTGTTAGGCTTATAATTTTAACTATTTGGAGGTATGTATTATGGCAAAAGGTAAAGTTTCCCCGGAGTTAATTGAACAGTTCAAACAGATCGTCGGCGAAAAGTATGTTTATACGGATAAAGATAAACTCGAACCGTATTCCCATGACGAAGTAACGGACCCCCATTACATGAAAGAACCGCAGGTCGTTGTTCTTCCGGCTACTACTGAAGAAGTTTCCAAAGTCGTTAAGCTCTGCTATGAAAACGATACGGTTATGGTTCCTCGTGCAGCTGGTACGGGCTTGGCAGCTGGTGCTGTTGCTACCTTCGGTGGCGTCATCATCTCCATTGAACGTATGAACAAGATCCTCGAAATCGATAAAGACAACATGGTTTGTGTTTCCGAAGCTGGCGTTACGACGTCTGTTCTCCAGGAAGCAGTTCAGAAGGAAGGCCTCTTCTACGGCGGCGACCCCTGCAGTGGGGACTCCTGCTTCATCAGTGGTAACGTTGCAACCAACGCTGGCGGCAACCGTGCCGTTAAATATGGTGTAACTCGTGACCAGGTCATGGGCATGGAAGTCGTTACTCCGACTGGCGAAGTTGTAACCCTCGGCGGTAAATTCCGTAAAAATGCTACAGGCTACATGCTGATGCACCTCTTCATCGGTTCTGAAGGTACCCTCGGTATCATCACCAAAGTTTACCTCAAATTGGTTGCTCTCCCGAAATATCAGCAGGACCTCCTGGTTGTATTCGACAACCTCGACGACGCTATCGCTTTGACACCGAAAGTCATGAACGCTGGTATCACTCCGGTCTGCGTAGAATTCATGGATAATGCTTCCATCAAACAGGTCGAAATCTTCCTCGATGAAAAACTGCCGAAATCCGATGTTGGTAACTACATCATCATCCAGATTGCCGGCGACAACGAAGATGTCCTCATGGATCAGTGCGAAAAGATTGTTGAACTCGCTGAAGACAACAACGCTATCGACTCCCTGGTTGCTGACCCGGCTGTTATTTGGAAATCCCGTAAAGCTTACCTCGAAGCTGACCGTGCTCGCAGCTTAGTCTTCTCCATGGAAGATATCGTTGTACCGATGACGGAAATCCCGGGTGCTGTACAGCAGATTTCCCGCCTCTCCGAAAAATACAATGTTGCTATGCACTGCGCAGGCCACTGCGGCGACGGCAACGTTCATATCGACATCCTGAAAGATGACCGTACTCAGGAAGAATGGGAAGAAATGCTTCCGAAGATCCAGGGCGAAATCTACGCTCTCGTTTACCAGCTCGGCGGCCGTCTCTCCGGCGAACATGGCATTGGCTACAAACGTGAAGCACTTCTTGAAAAATACACCGATCCGGTTGAACTCAAGATGATGAAAGCTGTCAAGAAAGCATTGGATCCGAAGAACATCATGAATCCGGGCAAAGTTGTCAGCATCAACGACGAAGTTCCTGTCGAAGAATAATTCGCAGTGACATACTAAAGGAAAAGGGCAAGGCGCAAGGCTTTGCCCTTTCTTCTTTTTTATATTTCAAAACATAATGTTTATATAACTACAGGCTATTCACAATCATATATATAGCAATGAACTAAGAAAGGATGTGCATTTATGCATACATTTAGCTTGCCCTTTGGCAAAGAAAAAATCAATCTCGAACTGCCGGAAGAACAGGTCGCCGGCGTCCTCGTATCCCACGCCCATGAATACCAGGCACCGAAATCGGAAGCCGAACTCGTCGCCGACGCCTTGGCCAACCCCATTGGCAGCCCGAAATTGAGTGAATTGGCGAAGGGGAAGAAGAACTGCGTCATCATTTCCAGTGACCATACCCGCCCTGTACCGAGCCATGTCATCATGCCTCAGCTCCTGGCAGAACTGCGCAAAGGGAATCCCGATATCGACATTACCATCCTCATCGCAACGGGCATGCACCGCGCCACGACGAAGGAAGAATTGATCGATAAGTATGGCAGGGAAATTGCGGAACATGAAAAATTCGTCATCCATGTCAGCCGCAACGACGAAGATATGGTCAGCGTCGGCACCCTGCCGTCCGGCGGTGACTGCCGTATCAATAAATTAGCTGCCAATGCGGACCTGCTCATTTCCGAAGGCTTCATCGAACCGCATTTCTTCGCCGGCATGTCGGGCGGCCGTAAATCCGTCCTCCCTGGTATCGCCAGCAAAGTCACGGTCCTGGCCAACCACTGCTCGGAATTCATCAACAGCCCCCATGCCCGCACGGGTATCTTGCAGGGCAACCCCATCCATGAAGATATGCTCTATGCGGCTAAAGCTGCTAAATTGGCCTTCATCTGCAACGTCGTCATCGACGCGGACAAGAAAGTCATCGCTGCCTTCGCCGGCGACCGCGAAAAGGCCCACTATGCCGGAGCCGATTTTGAAATGAAACTGGCTGGTGTCAAACCCGTTCCGGCAGACATCGTCATCACCACCAATGGCGGCTATCCGCTGGACCAGAACATTTACCAGTCCGTCAAGGGCATGACCGCTGCCGAAGCCACCTGTAAAGAAGGCGGCGTCATCATCGACGTATCGTCCTGCTCCGATGGTCACGGCGGTGAAGACTTCTACAACAACTTGAAGAATGCCGAATCCATCCAGAAAGCTATGGATGAAATCCTGGCCCGCGGCCGCAACGAAACGGTCTTCGACCAATGGGAAGCCCAGATTCTCATGCGTATGCTCTTGAAATTCACCATCATCATGGTTACCGAAGCACCGCAGCAGATGATCGAAGACATGCACATGAAATACGCTGCTTCCGTCGACGATGCCCTGGCTATGGCCAAGGACGTCCTGGCGAAAAAAGGCATTAACGACCCGAAAATCACAGTCATCCCCGACGGCGTATCGGTCATCGTGAAATAAGAGCCGTTCGTCGTTCGTAGTACGGAGTTTGTAAGGCCTCGTCGGTAGGGACTCGTCAGTAGGGGCTCGCACGTGGCGAGCCCTCCAGGGATATGTGAGATACTTGTGAACTTGATTTGTGCGGGCGTGCGTCCCACGTGGACGCCCCTACAGAAAAAGGCGCTGTCCTCATACGACAGCGCCTTTTTCTTGCTATCCCTCCATAATTATCCTATAATAGGGGAGATGTAAATTTGTCTTAACGCATAAGGAGGACTTACCTTGGAAGGGTTAGAATCGACGCTTGTCTTTGATGTTACTATGATTTTGCAGGTCGTGCTCATCGACTTGGCTTTGGGTGGGGATAATTCCATTGTCATCGGCATGGCAGCCAAGAATTTGCCCAAGCATTTACAGAAGCGGGCTATTTTGTACGGGACGGCCGGGGCTATCTGTCTGCGTTTCATCATGGCCTTCATCGTATCCTGGTTGTTCCAGATTCCTTTCTTGAAGACTGTCGGGGCCATCTTGCTGGTCCTCATCGGCATCAAGCTCATCGGCGCCGATGACCAGGAAGAAGACGTCCATGTCGAAGCCAAGGATTCCCTGTGGGCAGCGGTGCGGACCATCATCATGGCCGACGCCCTCATGAGCCTGGACAACGTCCTGGGTATCGTCGGCGTCACCAACAACCATTGGGGCCTGCTCATGTTCGGCATGTTCATTTCCGTGCCGATCATCGTCTTTGGCAGCACGATCGTCGTCAAGGTCATGAACCGCTTTCCCATTCTCATCTATATCGGCGGGGCCATCCTCGGCTGGGCTTCGGGCGGCATGATGGCGACGGACCATTACCTGGCTCAGTACGTCAGCCTGGCCGCGGAAAATCCGACGGAACTGAAGGTCATCCTGCTGGTCATCACTATTGCCGGCGGCTTTTTGTGGAAACATATCCATAAAAATAAGGAAGTTGTGGCCTGACACGAGAAAAAAGCTTGACTTTTTTCTCCAATATGGTATTATATACAAGTCAGGTAACGGGGCGTAGCGCAGTTTGGTAGCGCGCTTGGTTCGGGACTAAGAGGTCGCAGGTTCAAATCCTGTCGCCCCGACCATATTTTTACACATTGGATGTCGATCCCGAGGACATCAAACAACTGCATAATCAAACAATGTGTAAGCCATGGAGAGCTGTCCGAGTGGCTGAAGGAGCATGATTGGAAATCATGTATAGGGCGAACGCTCTATCGTGGGTTCAAATCCCACGCTCTCCGCCATACTGTAAAAGGACTATCTCATGAAGGCATCTGCCATCATGAGATAGTCCTTTTTTATTTTTTCAAACCCTGGATGCCATGGTAAATGAGACGCAGCAGCATAGCCTGAATCTGGAACCATGATTCGTCTTTTTTCCATTTATGATGCTGGTTGATGGTAAAAGCCCCGCTGACCAGGAATAAGTAGAGATTTTCCGCTAATGTTGCATCAATCTGAAGTTGATTTTGTAAAAATGAAATCATTTGAGCTTTTTCATGTGTGAAAATATATTCTAAGATGTAAGGCCCTAAGGTCTTATCTGAAAAGAGTGCCTGGTAACAAGGGGAATCTGCGATGCGTTGACAGACGGGCAGCATAGTATAGTTATTCTTGATGAAAGAGGTCCCTTCATTTGATTGACTGGCTTGGTAAAGGAAATCGGCCAAGGATTTATCAGGCTTTGTACTTTCGGATAAATGCAGCGCTTCCTCAAGGATGGCGTCTAACAAGGCATAGATATCCATATAATGCAAGTAGAACGTAGCCCGTGTAATTTCCGCCTTTTTGCAGATAGCCGTGACTGTGACTTTCGGAAAGGGATACTTTTGGAGCAGTTCCAAAAAAGATTGCTTGATGACAGAACGCGTATAGCGGGTGCGACGATCTAACTTTTGCGTCATGAAGGATACCTCCTTACTTTCTAGACAATTTGGGAGATGTGTCCATTATCAGACACTTCCTCGAAGGTGACTGTTGAATGTTTTCTTGCGTTTAATATAATAGATATTGAACATAGTGTCAATAAAAATATTTATTGTAAAGAATAAAGGAGAGAACATAATGGACATTCAGCAGATTCGCAATGCTACACTTAAAATTGTATATCAAGGGAAGACCTTTTTAATTGACCCCTGGCTTTGTGGAAAAGGAAGCCTTGGTAGTTTCGGAGATATTCCGGGGAAGCCATACATGATTCCGGACCCGGTCAAAATGGAAATTGCCATGCCGATTTATGGACTGCCTAGGACGCCGCAGGAAATTCTGGATGGTGTCGATTATTACATCGTAACGCACATCCATCCAGACCATATTGATATAGCTGCCGATGGGACCGTAGGCCAGCCTTTGGATAAGTCCATCCCTGTCTTTGTGCAGAATGAACAGGACGCAGCCATTTTTGAAAAGTCCGGATTTCAAGATGTACAGGTTTTGTCTAAGTCTCCGTTGACTCTCGAGGGCCTTACCCTTCAACATATGCCGGCACGCCATGGTACCATCGTTCCTTGCGGTGACGCTATGGGGATTCTCTTCCAGAGCGCAGACGAACCTACCCTTTATGTCGCTGGTGATACCGTATGGTATCCTGAAGTGGAAAATACGCTGAAAACGTATCGCCCTGATGTCGTCGCATTAAATGCTTGTGCGGCTGAAACTGTAGAAAATGGCCGGCTCATCATGGGCGATGAAGATGTAGCTTGTGTAGCAAAGACTGTTCCGCAGTCTCAGCTTCTTCTTACTCATCTGGATAATGTAGCCCATGCCTCTTTGACGAGATATACTCTGCGCAGCCGGCTCATGGCCCGTGGGGTGGACCATTATATTATGCCCGATGATGGAGAATGGGTTTCTTTCTAATGTGTTTTCCGATATTGCGTAGGTAGTTCACCGAAACGTTTTTTGAAAGCTGCAGAAAATCGGCTCTGGCTTTCATAACCGACTTTGGCTGCGATTTCTGCCATTGAATCTTGACTATGGCAGAGAAGTTCCGCAGCTTGCAGCAGCCGGTGCTCTTTGATATGGGCTGCCAGAGAAGTACCATAGACTGCTTTAAATACGTTTTTTAAAGTCGTCTGATTTATGAGATATTGTTGGGCCAGTGTGTCAATTGTGATGCGCTGGTCCAATTTTTGTAATAAATCGTAGTGGATTTTTTGTACTAAGGCCACTTGTTCCGATGGATAAGCAGATAAATGTTGACGCTTATGAAGGGGAAAGCGGCTTAAATGGAGCAACAGTTCTAAAACTTTTAACTTTTCATAAGCGTTCGAGAGAAGGGCTGGCTGGTCCCAAAAAAAGGAAATAATCCGCTGTAATTCCGTATCATTTTGCCAGAAAGCCTCTCCCGATTCGTCAGGAAAGCATGCAGCGAGAAGCTGAAATGGATGCAAACCGGCTTCCTCGAACAGCGATGGCGGCTGTTCTTTTATTACGGGAAGATTGAAAAAAAGAGACAGGCCCTCATAAAAACCGTTTGGCAGGGAAATGATTGCTTGGGTACAGGCTGATGCGGCATGGCAGGCAAAAGCCTGGCGATGCAGATAAATTTGTTTGCCTGAATTTAACTGCCAGCCCATACTTCCTTCACGACCGTTGCTGAAAATATAAAGACCGGGCCAGCTTGAATGTTGAACCGTACAGGTCGCTCCTTGCAGCCGATATCGGGCCAGGAGGATGCCTGGGAATAGAACTTGATGTTTCAGTGTACTGTCTGGAGGAAGGGAATTTTTGATTTCATAAATGAGGGTATTGGTCGGATCGTTCATATGGTACGTCTCCTTTTTCGCCTGTTTAGACATTCCTTTATCCCTTTTAGCAGGAACCAGGAAAGGGACATTGACGATTTTGATTAGGCATATTATACTACAAGTACAACGATTGAACAAATGAGCAATCGTTCATATTATTTTTAGAGGAGAGATTATCATGAAAAAGAAAACGTATAAGATCGATGTAGATTGTGCTAATTGTGCCAACCTGATGGAAGATGCTGCCAGAAAAACAGAAGGGGTAGCTGAGGCGACGGTAAATTTCATGTTACAAAAGATGATTATTAAATTTGAAGAAAACTACGATCCGGAACAGGTGATGCAACAAGTCGTCAAGGACTGCAAAAAAGTCGAACCGGATTGTGAAATTCACGTAAAATAAAGCAGGAAGAAGGGACAACTGATGAATGATAAACAGAAACGGATGCTCTGGCGCATTGGGATTACGGCTGTTTGGCTTATGGCACTTCAATTTATCCCGGTACAGGGGTGGCTGCATTTGGCCCTTTATCTGGTTGCTTACGGTATCATCGGCTATGATATCCTGCGGAAGGCTGGAAAGGGAAGCGTGAATGGCCGCATTTTTGATGAAAACTTCTTGATGACCATTGCTACGCTGGGCGCCTTTGCTTTAGCCATTTATGAGCAGAGCGGTGATTACCTGGAAGGTATTGCTGTCATGTTGTTCTACCAAATCGGCGAATGGTTCCAAAGCTATGCTGTTGGCCGCAGCCGGAAGAATATCGGTGCTCTCATGGATATCCGTCCTGATTATGCGAATATAGAACGGGATGGTAAACTGGAAAAGGTCGACCCGGATGATGTAGCTTTAGGTACGACGATAGTCGTCCAGCCCGGTGAACGGGTGCCCTTGGATGGCGTGGTCCTTCGTGGGACATCGAGCCTCAATACGAGTGCCCTGACAGGAGAAAGCCTGCCCAGAGATGTGCAGCAAGGGGATGAAGTCATTAGTGGCTGTATCAATATGACTGGCGTCCTTTACGTGAAGACCACGAAGGAATCCGAAGAATCGACAGTTTCAAAAATCTTGGAACTAGTTGAAGATTCTAGTTCGCATAAGTCGCAATCAGAAAATTTCATCACTAAATTTGCCAAGGTCTATACACCAGCTGTTTGTCTGGGTGCCTTGGCTTTGGCCATCATCCCTCCTGTCATTCAGCTGATGTACGGCCATGCTGATCCTCAATGGGAAAATTGGATTTATCGTGCTTTAATCTTTTTAGTCATCAGTTGTCCTTGTGCTTTAGTTATCAGTATTCCTCTCAGCTTTTTTGCCGGTATTGGTGGTGCTAGCAGAGAAGGCATCCTCATCAAAGGATCCAATTATATGGAAACACTGGCGCAGACGAGATATATCGCTTTTGATAAGACCGGGACTTTGACGAAAGGTAATTTTGAAGTTAATGGAGTCCACCACAACCAGATGGAAAAAGAAGAATTGCTTGCTTATGCCGCCATGGCCGAATGTGCTTCTTCACATCCCATCAGCAAGAGCTTGCAGCAAGCGTATGGTAAACCCATTGACCGTAACCGTGTCAGGAATATTCATGAAATCAGCGGACACGGTGTCAAGGCTGCCGTAGATGGTCATATCGTGGCCGTTGGCAATGATAAATTGATGAAGCAGATGAAAATTTCTTATGTGCCTTGTCATAGCATGGGAACCATTCTTCACGTGGCGGTTGATGGAAGATATGCGGGTCATATCGTCATATCTGATGTCATCAAGCCTCACGCGCGCCAGGCCATTGCAGCGCTTAAACGAAACGGCATCAAGCAGACCGTCATGCTGACTGGGGATACTCGTCGGACAGCCGAAAATATTGCCAAGGATGTCGGTGTCGACCAGGTATACAGTGAATTATTACCTGCCGATAAAGTGAATAAAGTGGAACAGTTGTTGGCCCGTAAAGGAGAAAAAGAAAAATTAGCGTTCGTTGGCGACGGAATTAATGATGCGCCTGTTTTGACCCGGGCTGACATCGGTATTGCTATGGGAGCCATGGGCTCTGATGCAGCTATTGAAGCAGCCGACGTCGTACTCATGGATGATGATCCCTTGCAGATTGCCAATGCTATCCTTTTATCGCGGAAATGTCTGCGTATTGTTTATGAAAATATCGTTTTTGCACTGGGGATAAAATTCCTTTGCCTGGGATTAGGGGCTGTCGGCATTGCTAATATGTGGTTTGCCATTTTTGCTGACGTTGGCGTCATGATCCTGGCTATTCTCAATGCTATCCGGGCCCTTTATGCCCCATCAGTATCCATTAAAAAGGATAGCAGGAAAATGGTTTTGCAACCACAAAGTGAATAAAATAATGTATAATAGATTATATAATATGTTTTCAAGGAGGTCTTATGATGGAAAAGGTAAAAGAACTAGCGGCACAGTACCAGCAGGCCGGGAATAATTGTGCTGAAACGGTGGTCAAGGTCTGCAATGATTGTCTGGATTTGAAGCTGCCGCCGGAAACGCTGCGCATGGTGTCCGTCCTCGGCGGCGGGGTAGCCGGTTCGGGCTGTCTTTGCGGGGCTTTGAACGGGGCCTGTCTGGTCCTGGGCTGTCTCGTCGGGCGCACGACGCCGGAGGAAAAGACGAAGGCCGAAGTCAATCAGCCTGTGCGGGAATTCCAGAAAATCTGGCTCGACCGCTTCCATGCGACGTGCTGCCGCGTCCTCAAGAGTCCGGCCAACGGCGGTCCCGTATCGTGCGGCGACCTCATGGCCGATACGTCGGCCATGCTCATCGATTTCATCCGGGAAAAGAAGCTGGCCTGATGGGATGATTGAATTTTTTCCTTGACTTTTTTCGTGGATATGGTATTATGTATGAGTCGGGTCAACGGGGCGTAGCGCAGTTTGGTAGCGCGCTTGG
>CABMPA010000037.1 GCA_902388315.1 uncultured Megasphaera sp.
GCTTGAAAACTTATCAGCCTATTACGGCAGAAATCATTGAAAAATTAAAGGCCATTACCGGTCCGACTTATGTCAAGACCGATAAAGACATGCTCTTGCAGTATCAGACGGACTATGAAACCAATCCGGCCATGTTCCACCTTCCGGAAGCAGCCGTATCTCCGGCCAACGCCCAGGAAATCTCGGACATCGTCAAATTGGCTAATGAATACGACTTCCCCATCACCGTCCGCAGCGGTGGCACCAGTCTGGCCGACGGCGCCATCCCGGTCTGCGGCGGCCTGGTTCTCTGCATGGACCGCCTCAACAAAATCATCGAACTGAATGAAGAAGGCATGTACATGACCGTCGAAGCCGGTGTCCGCACAGTAGACCTGCAGAACGCTGCCAAGAAAGTCGGCCTCATGTATGCCGGCGACCCGTCCAGCGCAGAAAGCTGCCTCATCGGCGGCAACCTGGCTACCAATGCCGGCGGCCTGCGTGCCGTCCGCTATGGCGTCACCCGCGACCAGGTCTACTGCCTGGAAATCGTCACGCCGACTGGCGACATCGTCGAATGTGGCCGCATCCTCAAGAAATGCTCTACCGGCTACGACCTGGAACAGCTCATCATCGGCAGTGAAGGGACGCTGGGCATCATCACCAAAGTCACGGTCAAGCTCATCCCCCTGCCGCCGTACCGCTTCGACGTCCTGGCCATCTACACGGACCCGCGCCAGGCCCTGCACATGGTACCGAAACTGATGAAAGCCGGTATCGACCCGACCAGCGTCGAATACATGGATAATTCTTACGTCCGCGGCTGCGCTGACTACTGCCATTACAAGGACATGCCTCATTATGACGACGGTATCTACGTCATCATCACCGTCGAAACGTTCCACGAAGATGAACTGGACACCAAGATGGACGCCGTCTGCACGATCTGCGAAGAATCAGGCGCTGCCGAAGTCCTGGAAGCCGATGACCGCGTCTGGAACATGCGCCGCAACTGCCAGACATCCGTCGAATTACAGAGCAAAGTCTTCCTCACCGACGACGTCGTCGTACCGGTCCATAAAATCGCCGGGACCATCGAAAAAATCATGGACATCGGTAAAAACTATCCCTTTGAAGTCAAGATCAATGCCCATATCGGCGACGGCAACCTGCACATCGTCCTCTGCAAGATGGATATGAGTGACGAAGAATGGGAAAAGAACGTCGAAGAATTCCACCAGCAAGTCTACGCCTATGCCTACAGCGTCGGCGGCCGCCTGGCCGGTGAACACGGCATCGGTGCCAAAAAACTGAAATACATGGAACAGTTCACACCAAAAGGCGAACTGAAAATCATGAAGACCATCAAACGGGCCATGGACCCGAAAGACATCCTCAACCCGGGGAAAGTGATTGAGGCGTGAAAAAAAGGCTTGTCGTCATGCGACAAGCCCTTTTTTTGAGTATTGAGTTTGTAGTTTTTAGACTACAAACTATCTTTCCCTCAAGAGCCGCATGGCCATGACGGCCATGATGACCAGGAGGACCGTGACTAAGGTGAAGGACGCGTAGAGGCTGAAGGCCCGGCCGATGAAGCCCAGTACGGCCGGTGCCAGGAGGATGCCGACGTAACCGATGGTACTGACTGCCGCGACGGCATCAGCTACAGGCATTTCTTTTTGCACCCCTAAGAGCGAGTAAAAAATGGGGACCGTGTTAGCGCAGCCGATACCGATGAGGATATAAGACGCAAATAGTAACGGGCCGCCGCTGATGAGCAGGATTCCCAGGAAGCCGGCAAAGGCAATGGGCAGGGACAAGGCCAGGAGCCGCCGCGGCCCGAAATGCATGGTCAGGGAATCCCCAGGCAGGCGGGCCAGGAAAGCCGACGCCGTGAACAGGGTCAGGCCCAGGCCGGATTGAGAAATATCAATGCCCTTTTCTGTCGTCATGAAGACACCGCTCCAATCATTGATAGAGCCTTCAACGAGGAAAGATATGGTACAGATTAGCCCAATGAAGACAATCGTACCTTTAGGCCGGACAAAATGATGGCTGTCACGGCTTTCGTTCCGCTCATTGTGAAGATGCGGCGAAAAAAAGAAGACGCAGGCCGCAATCAGGACGGCCCCGGCCAGGGCGACGCCTTGCCAGGGAAAACGAAAGTGCAAAAGCAGTGCAAAAAAGGCAGCCCCGGAAAAATTCCCCAGGGACCACATGGCCTGCATTCCCGACATGAGGCGCTTGCGTACCTTCCGTTCAATGAAGATACCGTTGATGTTGACGACAACATCGAGCAGCCCCAGGGACGAACCGAGGAGGACCGCCACCAGCAAGGCCGCCGTATAAGCAGGTACATAGCAGAGGACGTTCAAAATGACAGCTATAGCCAGGCCGGCCACGGTCAAAGACCGGCGGCAGCCTAAGCGCCCGGCAATGGAACCGGCCAGCAGCATCATAATCAGGGCCCCTAAGCCTACAGACAGTAAAAGAAATCCCAGATGATCGTCGGGAATCTCAAGCTGCCGCTTCAGGAAGGGAATAAGCGACGCCCACGACGTAAAGCCGAAGCCGCCGAGGAAGTAAAAAGCTTTGGCACTGTAAATCTGCCACAGGATATCTCGTTTATTCATCATTTTCTATCACCTCGCGCTCAAAAAGAGGCTGTTGTATGAAGACAGCCTCTTTTTGAGTTTTAAGTTTGTAGTTTGTAGTTTGTAGTTTTTAGCAAAATTTTTTTAATGTACGGCTCTCTTCTACAAACTACAAACTCCGCACTACAAACTATAAAGTGAAAGGGACCTCGCATGATGGCAAAAACCTTCGTGCGACAGCCCCCTTTAAGTTATTAGTTTTTAGTATTATTTATTATAACATAAAAATAAAACATTTTCAAAAAATGGCACACTACTAAAAATCGCTTGACAGATTCCTTTAGAGGTGATAGTATGTACACCAACAACAAAACATTGTCTTTCATCAAGAGCAGTCGAGGGAATGGCCCGATGACGCTGCGGCAACCCCCTATCGGGATAGGTGCCAAGTCCAGCGGTGTATACCGGCAGATGAACGAATCGCAAATTGAGCCGTCATCTGTATGACGGCTTTTCTTTTTGACCGGCAAGCCCTTATATTTATTATCCAGAAAGGAAATGATTACATGAACGCAACAGTAAAAAAACTCTTCGCTGCCGTCCTCATCACGACGACATGCCTCTTTGCCGCCGGCTGCGGTTCGTCTTCCAATTCCGGTGCTTCCGGTGACAAAAAAGAAATAAAAATGGGCGTCACTGCCGGTCCTCATGCCGAAGTCATGGAAGAAGTCGCAAAAGAAGCGGCCAAACAGGGTATCACCATCAAAGTCGTCGAATTCAACGACTATGTACAGCCGAACAAAGCCCTGGCCGAAGGCGATCTGGACATGAACTCCATGCAGCATCAGCCGTACATGGATAATGTCGTCAAGAAACAGGGCCTGAAGATTACGTCCATCGGCAAGACCATCATCCTGCCCATGGCCGTCTATTCCCACAAATATAAAGACATCAAAGACGTCGCAGACGGCGCCAAAGTCACCATCCCGAACGACCCGACCAACGGCGCCCGCGCATTGCTCCTGCTCCAGCAGGCCGGCCTGATTAAATTGAAGAACGGCAACTCCGTCGACGCTTCGGTAACGGATGTCACAGAAAATCCCAAGAATCTCCAGTTCGTCGAACTCGATGCCGCTCAGATTCCCCGTTCCCTCGACGACACGGACCTGGCCTGCGTCAACACCAACTACGCCATCCCGGCCGGCCTGAATCCGCAGAAAGATTCGATCCTCGTCGAATCGAAAGATTCGCCGTATGCTAACGTCATGGCAGTCCGCCAGGGCGACGAAAACAACGAAACATATAAGAAAGTCTTAGAAATCTATCAGTCCGAACCGATTAAGAAATTCATTGAAGAACACTTCCAGGGAACCATCCTGCCGGCGTTTTAAGTGAAAGTAAAAAGGAGGCCGTCGCTACGCGACGACCTCCTTTTTGAGTTTTAAGTTTTCAGTTTTTAGTGGATGGCTAAAAATTTGAAACCCTCTTCTACAAACTACAAACTCCGTACTACAAACTGCAATGTCTAACGAGTCTGGTATAAAATCACCATGCGATACTGCAATCACTTATGGTATAATAAAGGTTGCCCATCAGATTCAGAAAGGAGACACTTTTTATCATGAAAGCCGTATTTGTCGATTTCGAGATGAACCCTATCGGCCGGGACCAGAAGGAAGCGCGCCGCATCTGCAAGGGAGAAATCATCGAAATCGGTGCCGTTAAAATAGACGAAGACGGGAAGGAAATCTCGTCATATAAAGAATATGTGCTGCCTGAATATACGACAGCCATGAACCAGACCTGTCAGGAATTGACGGGCATCACCATGGACATGCTGGCCGGTAAGCCCCATTTCCGTCAGGCCTTCGACCATTTCCTGACCTGGTGCAACGAAGGCTGTCCCAATGCCTACGAAATGTTCGCCTGGAGCGAAAATGACTGGCGCCAGCTGGACTGCGAACTCCGCCTCAAAGAAATCGACGAGTACGACGACCGCGTCCGCTGGATGCTCGACCATTGGCAGAATTTCCAGCAAATCTACTGCAACCTCCTGGGCCTGGACAAAGTCATTTCCCTGGATAAAGCCGTCAGCACCCTGGGCGAAACCTTTGACGGCCAGATGCACGACGCCCTCTGGGACGCCCGCAACACGTCCAAGCTCTATGTCTTATCGAAGAAGAAAGAAGAATTCCGCGACATTATGCAGCCCATCATCGACGCCACCAAGCCGGCAGAACCGCTTACGTTCTCCCTGGCCGACGCCTTCCGCGCTGCCCGCAAGTAAAGGGAGCCGCCATGGAAGATACGACACTTCGGATGGTTTATATTTTTACAGACATCATCCTGCCCATGATGGCCGGATATGCCGCTAAACAACGGCGCTGGCTGACGCCGGAACAATCGAACTGGCTCATCCGTTTCAACATCATCGTCATCATGACCACCCTGACGCTGCTCAGCTTCTGGGTCCTGCCCATGCGGACGGATTTATTGAGCCTGCCTTTCTTTGCCTTTTTCAACGGGCTTCTGCCCCTGGCCGTCGTCTTCTTACTAGGACGTCAGCGTAAATTTTCGACCTTCGTCGACCGCGGCAGCTATCTCATCGCTGCCATCCCGGCCAATACAGGCATGCTCGGCGGCCTGTGCAGCTACATCCTGTATGGGGAAATGTCCTATGCCTATGTACAGATCATCGGTGTCTTTCAGAACCTGCTCATGTTCTTCGTCCTCTTCCCCATGGGTTACTACTATCAGCACGGCGGCAAGGAGCGAAACTTCTTCGTCTTTTTCAAGGATAATTGGAAATCCATCTTCATCAACTGGAACCAGCTGTCCGTCGTGGCCTTAGTCGTCGGTACCCTCCTACATGCCGCCGGGATTCCCAGGCCGGCCGCCGGGACGACGATTTTCCAGGCCCTGATCCATGTCAGCGCCTGGGTAGCCCTCATTCCCGTCGGCTATCTCATCGACTTCTCCCATTTCAAGGACTATGCCCGCCAGACGCTGGACCTCATTCCCATCAAGATGGTCCTGACACCGCTGGCATCGTATTTTCTGGCCTTGTACTTTACATCGGACCCAATGCTCCTGGGGACAATTATCATCGTCATGGCCACACCTTGTGCCATCAACGCCCTGATTACGGAACGCCTTTACGACTTGAACGTCAATCTGGCCATGGCCCCGTTCATTACGACACAACTTCTTTATATCCTTATTTTATATCCTGCTTTTTATCTGCTCGTATCCTGGGGATACTTGCCATTCAAATAACTTTTGCGAGGTGCCTTTATGACTCATACCCGAATCCGTTCCTTATTTTTCGCTTTATGTCTGTTCATCCTCACGTTGAGTCTGACAGCCTGCTATACGATTACCCTGAAAGAAAAGCATATCGACGGCATTGGCTCATCGATTACCTTGAAGCTTCCCGGAAATCCGCAAAAGCTCGACTTCCCCGTTCCCGTAGACCCGCTGACCCAGCGGTATTTCAAGGGCAGCCGCCTGTATGGCGAAATAGACAGCGGTCTGTACGTCGCTATTTATACCAACAGCATCGACACGCAGCAGATGTATGACGACCTGCACATCAGCCAGGGCCAGGCCATCAGCCAGCGCCTCAATCAGACAGCTGAAGCCGCTGCCGGCGCCGTACTCTCGAAAATCGACGCCCAGAATGTATCCGTCAGCCAGGACACGACGACCGTCAGCGGCCAGCACGCCGTCGTCCAGACTTTTACCTTCACTTATGAAGATAAATCCATGAAAGCCCGCCTCATCGGATTCGCCGATGGCCCGGCTACCTGGATCGTCGTCGTGGCCTGCGACGGCAGCAAAGAAGATAAAGTAAAACTCGCTGACGAAGTGCTCGATTCCATCCGGATCAACTCATAACAGCTCCCGTACCTCAAACATCAAACTTCAAACATCAAACCCATGCTAAGAAGGAAATTGGGAATCAAGCAATATAGCCCTTAATCCCCCGCTTGCATACGCCGGTAAATGGGCAGCCGCTTCAAATGGCGCAGGGTGAAGATGGCCGTAATGCCGATGAGGATGCCCGTACCCGTACCGGCGACGGCCAGGACCGGCAGATAAAGCATGATTTTGATGTTTTCTACGACCAGGGAAGCGACGATGACCTGACCCAGGTTGTGAAAGATGCCGCCAGCCGTGCTGACGCCGATGATAGAGAATTTCCCGGTCCTCTGCAGAACCATCATGGCCCCCAGGCTGAAAGCGGCTCCGGCAACACTGTATAAGAAAGCGTTAATGCCTCCGCCAAAAGCCGTGGCCAGGATGATGCGCACCAGCAGGATGATGCAGACGTCGCGCTTACGCGGCAGGGCATATAAGGCGATGACCGTAATCAGATTGGCCAGCCCCAGTTTCGCCCCTGGTGCGATAAAGGGCACGGGCAGCATCCCTTCGACAATATACAGGACCAGGGACTGGGCGATGAACAAGCCCAGGATAATGATGTGAAATGTCTTTTTCATAAGCACCTCTAATGGGCCGGAATGACATCAGGTTCGTCACCACCGGCAGACTTCACTTCGACTAACACCTTGTGAGGCAGGCAGACGACGGTCGCACCGGGCTTGCTGACAAAGCCTTCACTGATGCAGATTTTATCGGGACAATCGGCCTCGGTAATGCCGACGCTCTCATCCTGGATAACGACCAGGTTGTGGCCTTTATCGGTATCAATAGAAATCGTATCGGTCCCATGGTGTCCCGACAAGGGTACTTCTTTATAGACCTTGCCGTCGACCTGGATGACCGCATACGTCCGGCTCACAGACGCATCATTACCGGTCAGGTAAAAGATACCTTCCGGGATGAAAGATAAGACGAGCAGCGTGATGATGAGGACGATGTCCCCTTTTTTGATGATATGTTTCATAGGATTTTCCATTTGACGAACAGGAGAATGAACATGAAAAACAAATACTTGGCCATCCTGCTCCTGCTGGCCCTGGCTGCCGGGAGCGGAGGATGCAGTACACAACCATCCCAGCCCCAGCCGGCTCAGACGGCTCAGGACGTACAGGCTCCATCGGCACCAGCCATTCAGGCCGATTCACAGGCCTATAGCGACGAAGGGCTGAAAAAATACCAGGCCGGCGATTATGCCGGCGCCCTGGCTGATTTCGACAAGGCCCTTTCCCTCGATGCCAACAATTATCAGGCCTTGAGCAATAAGGGCGTCACCCTGGCCATGCGCGGCAATAGTACGGGCAGCAAAAACGACGTCGCCCAGGGCATCGAGCTCATCGAAAAAGCGCTGAAAATAGCCCCGAAAGACGTCGCTTCTTTCTACAACCTGGCCTTGGCCTATAAAATAGACGGCCAATATGATAAGGCCCTGACGTATTTCAAAAATGTCATTGCCGCTGACCCGGGCAATACCTGGAGTTACTATGGCATCGCCACTATCTACGGCGACCTGGGAAAAGCCGACCAGGCCCTGCCTTACCTGAAGCAGGCCATCGACCTGGGCGGCGAAGACGTCCGCCAGGCAGCCCGGACGCAGAGCCATTTCGATAAAATCCGGAACAATAAACAGTTCCAGCAAATCGTCGGCTGATTACATATCTTCTTCAGCGATTTCACAGAGGATATGGCCGATCATGATATGCATTTCCTGAGCCCGTGCCGTCACTTTCGCCGGTACGGCCAGGCAGATATCGCAGGCCTCCTTCATCCTGCCGCCGCCATAAGCGGTCATGCCGATGACGGTGAGGCCTTTTTCGCGGGCTGCGTCGATGGCTTCCAGGACGTTCTGACTGTTGCCGGACGTAGAGATACCGACCAGGATGTCGCCTTTTTCGCCTAAGGCCCGGACCTGGCGGGCAAAGACCGTATCGAAGCCATAGTCATTGCCGACAGCCGTCAGGATCGACGTATCGACGGTCAGGGCAATGGCCGGAAAAGGCCGCCGTTCTTTCTGGAAACGGCCGACGATTTCTGCCGCCAAATGCTGAGAATCGGCCGCACTGCCGCCATTACCGCAAAAAAGTATCTTGTGACCGGAAGCCAGGGCCTCTTTGAACAGAGCCCCGGCTTTTTCAATATCCGGAATCAGTTCCATCGTCGCCTCGAGGACGGCGGCGTGGTCTTTCATTCGTTGGTTGACCAGACTCATAATACCTCCTGTTTCGGGCCTTCTCCATCGTCGACGACGCGGATTTCACCAGTGTGCGGATGGATGACCATACCATAAATCGTAAGGGTTGAAGGCAAGTAAGGATTGGACCGCAGGCGGCGGACCGTATCGCAGACAGACGCATCGACGTCGGTAATGGGATCGGCCCATTGTTCCAGTTTGGGACGGACGGCGGCGATGGCCTTTTCATCAATGCCTTCTTCCGCCATATGACGGCACAGGCTGTCTGCGGTCGTCTTGAGCATACCGCATTCGTCGTGGCCCATGACGATGATGTCGTGGACGTGCAGCTCGTAGACGGCGACCATGAGGCTGCCGATGACGCTGTCAAAGTCTTCAAAAGCCGTATTGCCGGCAACTTTGATGAGCTTGGCTTCACCGCGGGAAAGGCCCATAGCCGGTTCCAGGAAGCTCACCAGGCGCGTATCCATACAGGTCAGGACAGCCAGATTGCGACTGGGATACTTGCTGACTTCATCGAAGCCCCCCTGGGACAGGGACTGTTTGACAAAACACTCATTGGCCTTCAAAATCTGCCGTGTCAATTCACTCATAGCCGACCTCCTTAATCTTTGACCGCGGCCATGACTTTCTTGGCCTTCAAATACTGATCGATGCCGGCAGCGGTCTTACGTCCTTCACGCATAGCCAGGACGACGGTCTGCGGCTTATGGACGATATCACCGGCAGCAAAGACGCCTTCTTTGCTGGTCATGCCATAAGGCAGGTCCTTGACGGCGATGTAGCCATCGTCGTTAGCATCGACGCCGAATACCTTGACGACAGGCAGTTCCGGCTTATTGCCGATGGCAGCGATGATCTTATTGGCCGGGACGACGCCAAATTCTCCCGTCGGCACCATGGTGGCATCTTCGAGGATCTGCTGTTTTTCATATTTCAGGCCTTCTACATGGTCTGTCCCGACGACGGCTTTCGGTGCCGAATAGAATTGGAACTGGACGCCATCGGCCTTGGCTTCTTCATATTCCGACGGCAGGCATTTCATGTTCTTTTCGGCCCGGCGGTAGACGATCTTGACGTCCGCACCGAGGCGGAGCGACGTACGGGCCGCATCGATGGCGACGTTGCCGGCACCGACGACGATGACCTGGTCGCCCTTCTGGACGGGCAGATCTTCCAGGGCCACTTCCCCGTTCTGGACGCGCTGGACGTCGCGCAGGAACTGTTCCGCATCGACGACGCCGTCAAGAGTATCGTTATCGACGCCGAGGTTCCAGGCATTCATCGTACCGATGGCGATGAAGACGGCATCGAAATCTTTCTGCAGTGCTTCCAAAGACTTATCGACGCCAATTTTGACATTATACTCGATAGTGACGCCCATAGCCGTCAGGGCCTGGGCTTCGCGCTGCAATAATTCTTTATGGAGGCGGAAAGTCGGGATGCCATAGGTCATGGTACCGCCCGGCTGAGAAGCGGCTTCGAAGATGGTGACATCATAATCGAGGCCAGCCAGTTCCCGTGCAGCCGCCATGCCGGCCGGACCGCAGCCGATGATGGCCACGCGGCCTTCTGTTTTACGGCTGACCGGCTGTGGCAGGAAACCGCTATCCAGGGCCATATCCGCTACGAACCGTTCCAATTTGCCGATTTCAACAGGCTTTCCCTTTTTGCCGAGGACGCAGTGGCCTTCGCACTGCTTTTCTCTCGGACAGATGCGGCCGCAGATAGCCGGCAGGTCGCTGCGATGATAGAGGTGTTCAGCAGCAGCACCAAAATCGCCCTGGGTCATGGCATGGATGAACTGGGGGATTTCATTTTCAATCGGGCAGCCTTTGCGGCATTGCGGCACTTTGCAATTCAGGCAGCGTTTGGCTTCGGCAACGGCTTCTGCCAAGGTATAATCAGCATCATGCATGACTTCTTCGTGAAAAGAAGCCAGCCGGTTCTTGGTATCGGACATGAGAGGACCCACCTTTCCGGAGTGTAAATGATTAGATTGTATTCATGATAAAAAAATGGTGCGCCCAAGATGACTCGAACATCCGACACGCAGTTTAGGAAACTGCTGCTCTATCCAGCTGAGCTATGGGCGCACAGGGCACACAGGTCTGCTGCGTGCAGATTAATCATACCATGAAACGGCAAAAAAATAAAGGTCATAGCCCATGAAAAAAAGGCCTATTGCAAGTCTTTCAAACACTCTCTATAATTAGAGATGTGTATATTGTTCCCAAGGAGCAAGCACTACGACTGCTATGAAAGAAAGGAATCAAGCATGATCAATTTAGAAACGCTGGCTACGGAACAGCAGAACAGCCATAGCCGGCATATCGACAGCGTGTCTACAGAAGACATGCTGCACATCATAAATGACGAAGACCATAAAGTCGCCGATGCCGTCGGAGCCATCATCCCGGCCATCGCCAAAGCGGTCGACACCATTGCCGATAAATTGCGCCACGGCGGCCGCCTGTTCTATATGGGTTCCGGTACCTCGGGCCGCCTGGGTATCCTCGACGCCGTCGAATGTCCGCCGACGTACAGCACCGACCCGGAACGCATCCAGGGCCTCATCGCCGGCGGTTATGAAGCCATTTTCCGAGCCAAAGAAGGGGCCGAAGATTCACCGGAACTGGGCCGGCAGGATTTGATGGCCAAAAACCTGACAGCTGACGATGTCGTCGTCGGCCTCAGCGCTTCGGGCCGGACACCGTATGTCGTCGGCGGCCTGACCTATGCCGCCTCGGCCGGTGCGGCGACTATCGCCATCGACTGCTCCCCTCATTCGGCCATCGGCGCCTGTGCCGACATCGATCTCTGCGCCGTCGTCGGCCCGGAAGTCGTCACCGGATCGACGCGTATGAAAGCCGGCACAGCCCAAAAGATGATAGCCAACATGCTGTCAACAGGTGCCATGATCCGCCTGGGCAAAGTCTATGGCAATCTCATGGTCGACGTCAAGTCGTCCAACCAGAAACTGGAAGAACGGGCGCGGCGCATCGTCATGACGGCAACGGGCTGCAGCCGCCAGGAAGCTGAACAGGCTCTGACGGAAAGCCAGGGCCGGGCCAAGACGGCTATCGTCATGGTGCTGCTGCATATCCCGGCCCAGGAAGCCGAAGACCGCCTGACAGCGGCCCAGGGCTACGTCGCTGCCGTCCTCAAGGAGGCTGCCCATGGATTACGATAAACTGGCCAAGGCCATCTACGACATCACCGGCCCGGCGGCCAATATCGAAAAAGCCTATAACTGCATGACCCGCCTGCGCCTGACCGTAAAGGATGAACACTTTACTAAAGAGGACCTGGCCAAACTGCCCGGCGTCATGGGCATCAACAAATCCGGTGACGAATGGCAGATCATCGTCGGACCCGGCAAGGCGACCAAGCTCTATCAGGCTTTCGCGCCTCTAGTCGAAGCCGGCCACGAGGAACAACCGGCACCAGCCGCCACATCAGCCGCCGGCGCTGATAGCCAGGGACCCTTCGACGGCCAAGCCCTGCATGAAGAAATACGGCGCAAAAACGCGACGCCGGCCAAGCTGGCCTTGAAGAAAATTGCCCATATCTTCGTGCCCATCATCCCGGCCTTCATCGCCTGCGGCCTGATTACGGGCCTGCTCAACGTGGCCTTCAAGATGGACCCGTCCCTGGCGGCCCAGCCGCTGATGCAGGTCCTGGCCATTGCCGGCAATGCCGCCTTTTATGGCCTGAACATCTTCGTCGGCATCAATGCGGCCAAGGAATTCGGCGGCTCGCCCATGCTGGGCGGCGTCATGGCCGCTATCCTCAGCCACCCGAACCTGGCCCAGATCAATCTCTTCGGCGATTCCCTGGTCCCTGGCCGGGGCGGCATCATCGCCGTCCTCCTGGTCGTCTTCTTCTCATCGTGGCTGGAAAAGAGGCTCCACCGCATCGTCCCGGATATGTTCGACCTCTTCGTCACACCCTTCCTGGTCGTCGTCATTTCGACCTTCGTCGCCCTCTTTCTCTGCCAGCCCCTGGGCGGCTATCTGTCAGAAGCCATCGGCTATGCCGCGACGGAATCTATCGGCACGGGCGGGGCTGTGACGGGCTTTATCCTGGGCGGGACCTTCCTGCCCATGGTCATGGTCGGCATCCATCAGGGCCTGACACCGATCCACGCGGAACTCCTGTCGCGGTACGGCGTGACCATTCTCCTTCCGATTCTGGCCATGGCCGGCGGCGGCCAGGTCGGCGCAGCCATCGCCGTCTATGCCAAGACCAAGAACAAAGCCCTGCGCAAGACCATCGCCTCGGCCCTGCCCGTCGGCCTCATGGGCGTCGGCGAACCGCTCATCTACGGCGTCACCCTGCCCCTGGGCAAACCGTTCATCGGGGCCTGCATCGGCGGGGCCTTTGGCGGCGCCGTCCAGGCGGCCTAC
>CABMPA010000038.1 GCA_902388315.1 uncultured Megasphaera sp.
GCGGCTACGTATCCAATGGCTGCGTGCGCATGAAAGAAGCCGATGTGGAAGACCTTTACCAGTATGTGTCCGTCGGGACGCCAGTCACGGTTTACTATGACCGCTTGGTCATCGACGTCGACCCGGACCATACGGTTTCCTATTATATCTATCCTGACGGCTATGGCTGGCAGCCCCTGAGTATCGCTCAAGTTAAGAAAGCTTTGGCTGGGTATGGTGTGGAAGATTTTGCAGAATTCCAAGATATTTCCGATAAAATAAACGCTTCTGACGGGAATGTAACCTACATTGCTAAGGCATACGACTTAGTCGTAAACGGAAATAAACTGGCTAAACGGGCCTTGGGCAAAAATGGACAGATTTATCTGCCGTCTGTAGCCGTTGCGACAGCACTGAAACTGGATTTGCAATGGAATTCCCAGCAGGGTATACTGACCAGTCCTTATGGTATCGCCCCGGGATACGTCAAGAGCGATGTCGTTTACATGAATGCTGTCGATGCTTACTCCCTGTTCCATCTCAGAGGTGAACTGACACCGGACTATATCTATAATATGTACTCCGTCAAAGGCAATAATACCCCGACCGTCGTCATCTCGCCGGGAAGCGGGACGTAAATCATAGGAAGGTTTCTGCCATCATGCCAGGGGCCCCGTTCACTTTATAGTTTGTAGTTTGTAGAAAAGGGCCTTAAATTTAAAAACCTTCGCTAAAAACTACAAACTGCAAACTTAATACTCAAAAAGGAACTGTTGCATATGCGACAGCTCCTTTTTTTATTGACAAAAAATGACATATGTCATATACTAAGGGCAAGATAAATGACATATGTCGGAAAAGACGGGCCGCGAGGACCCGTCAGATTATTGCATTTTGGAGGAGGAATTGTTATGATGAGAGTAGCAGTTACGTATGAAAATGGGAATGTATTCCAGCATTTCGGCCATTCGGCACAGTTCAAGATTTATGATGTCGAAGACGGCAATATCGTCAAAGCCGACGTCATCAGCACCAATGGCCAGGGACACGGCGCCTTGGTCGGCTTCCTGCAGGCTCAGGAAGTCAATGCTGTCATTGCCGGCGGTATCGGCGGCGGAGCGAAACAGGCCCTGGCGGAAGCCTTTATCGACCTGTATGGCGGCGTTTCGGGCAGTGCCGATGAAGCCGTCAAAGCTTTGATTAACGGGACGCTGAAATTCAACCCTGATGTAGCTTGCAGCCACCATGACCATCAGCATGAACATGGTGAACACCACTGTGGCACTCACGGCTGTGGGGGCCATCAGTAATCTGTCTGTTCCCCAGAAAGGAGACGATTCCCTTGAAAAATATCACTGCTTTTTATATGAACGGCTGCCCCTATTGCAAGGGTGCCAAAGAAGCCTTGGCTGAACTGATTGAAGAAAATCCGGCTTACCGCCAGGTAGCCGTCGACTGGTATGAAGAATCGGAACACCCCGAAGTCGTACAGGGCCATTCTTACTACTATGTACCGTCTATGTTCATCGGGACGGAAAAACTCTACGAAGCCCAGCCCGGCCAATCTTATGATGACATCAAGGCCCATGTTAAAGCAGCCTTGGATGCCGCTTTGAAGGCCTAATCATTCCCTAAGACGGCATGGACGGCATCCCGACAGCGGCGGACGGCTTCATCCATGGTCTGCTCATCGATAGTGAGGGGCGGATTGAAGTAAATGACGTCGCCAATGGGGCGTAAGACCAGTCCCAGGTCCATGGCTTTACGGAAAATGTGCCAGCCAATCCGCTTTTCCGGATCAAAGGCGCGTTTACTCTTTTTATCTTCGACTAACTCAATCGCATTAATCAGGCCGATGTGGCGGATTTCGCCGACATGGCTGTGGTTGCCGAGAGCAGCGTCTAACCTTTCGTGAAGGTAGATGCTCTTTTCGGCAGCTTTTTTTAGGATATCGTCGCGCTTCATGATATGCAGTACCGCCAGGGCTGCCCGGCAGGCCAGGGGATTGCCGGCATAGGTATGACTGTGGACGAAGGCTTTATGGGTCTTGAAATCATCGTAGAATGCCTGGTAGATGGCATCGGTCGTAATCGTCAGGGACATGGGCAGGTAGCCGCCGGTCAGGCCCTTCGATGTACAGAGGATATCCGGGCTTATGCCGGCATGTTCGATGGCGAACATCTTGCCCGTCCGGCCGAAACCGGCGGCGACTTCGTCGTCGATGAGCAGGACGCCGTAGTCGTCACAGAGTTGGCGCAGGCGGCGCAGGTATTCCGGCGGATAGATGCGCATGCCCGCAGCGCCTTGCAGAATCGGTTCGACGATGAGGGCGGCCGTTTCTTTTCCATAAGCGGCGAAAGCCTTTTCGGCGCCGACGAAACATTCGCAGCCGCACGTATCCCGTGTCCGGCCATAAGGGCAGCGGTAGCAGTCGAGGCCGTCGAAATGAATATTGTTCATCATCATGGGCTTGTAGATACGGGCATAGAGGTCCATACTGCCGACGGACAGGGCGCCAATCGTTTCTCCATGATACGATTCAGACAGGCACATGAAGCGCTGGCGTTCGGGATGGCCCGACTGATACTGATATTGGAAGGCCATCTTCAGGGCACATTCGACAGAGGACGAACCGTTGTCAGTGAAATTGAAATGTGTCAGCCCTTCCGGCAGCAGCGGCAGCAGGGCCTGGCAGAGTTCGATAGCCGGACGATGGGAGAAATTGGCAAAAATGACGTGTTCCAGCTGGTCGAGCTGGTTTTTGATGGCCTCATTGATTTCGTCGTTGCAGTGGCCGAGGAGATTGCACCACCAGGAACTGATGATATCGATGTATTCTTTGCCTTCGGTGTCGTAGAGATAACAGCCTTTGCCGTGGTCGATGACGATGGGCGGGAAGACTTCGGCATCCTTCATCTGCTGGGCGGGATGCCAGATATATTTCAAATCAGCTTCAAGTAAACTCATGTAAATCCCTCTTTCCTTATTGATACAATGAAATGAGCGAGGCTGTATCGGCATGGAGCAGCGTGTCATCGTCGGCGACGACAGCTAAAACGGGCTTTTGGCTCAGCTTTTCGATCATGCGGATATTATCTTGTTCCATCGGGCTGCCCGTATAATGGTTGACGATGAACCCCTGGACGGGCAGTCCTTTTTCTTTCATATAAAAGGCCGTCAGTACCGCTCCGTTAATGGTTCCCAGGCCGGCGGGGCAGACGATGAGCGATGGCAGGTGAAGCCAGGAGATGACATCTTCTAATTGAAAGAAGGCCTGGTCGTCATCGCGGAGAGGGCAGATGATGCCGCCGCTTCCTTCTACCGTGACATAAGGGTAGGCTGCCGTGACGCGCTGCCAGTCCTGGAGGATGACGTCTTTTTCGATGGGCTTTTGTTCCCAACGGGCCGCCAGGTGAGGAGAAACGGCATGGTCGTATAGATAAGACAAAAGCAGATCCGGCGATTCTCCGATATCCGCTTTGTCGTTTACATAGCCGGCATCACTGGCTGCGACCGTCGGGGCGCCGCTGATAGCCGCCTTATAATAACCGACGTCATAGCCATGCTGGCGCAATGTCTTGATGAGCAGGGCCGTGACATACGTCTTGCCGATATCTGTCCCCGTTCCGGTGATGAATAATCCTTTACTCATAGTAAACGAACTCCTTTCTAAAGAATCATAGCCCGACGTATCCGGCGGGCCAGGAAGGCGGCGACGATGCAGAGGAAGATGTCACCGGGAATGGGCAGGACGAAGCAATAGACGAACAGAGTCCACAGGCTGATCGGCGTACCCAGGTACACGTTGTTGATTAAGGCTAAATAGGCCATGCCATAGGCGTAGACGATGACCAGGCCGGCGAAATCAGCGGCCAACAGGCGGCGCAGCGATGGCATCGGGCTTTGATGGGCTATGTATCCGGTCAGCCAGGCGCCGCCGATGAAGCCGATGAGGTAGCCGAAAGTTGGCTGGAAAATATAGGACGGGCCGCCGCCAGACGTGAAGACCGGCAGGCCGACTAGCCCTAAGAGAACGTAGACGGCGACGGAGGCCGCGCCGCGGCGGCTGCCCAGAATTAGTCCGGCCAGGGTGGTGAACAATAATTGCAGCGTAAAAGGGCAGAATGGGACCGGGATGCGGATAAAAGCCCCGATGGCGATGAGGGCCGTAAACAGGGCGAATAAAACCAGATCCCGCGTATCCCGGCGGTGAGATGAGAGGACAGAAGAAACCATGAAATCACTCCTTGGAAAAAATGTAAACTTAAATTTTAGCGATATAGGTTTACGATAACCTGGATTATACCGGATAACCTGCTTATTGTCAATTTTTATAATACAAAATAAGTTGACAATAAGCACGCAGAAATTTCTACCATTGACAAAAGCGAAGGAAATGATTAATCTATAATTACAAAATATGTGTGATTTATTTTGTAAAAAAAAGAAATGGAGGAATTACTATGTCAAATGTTAATATTGACTGGTCGGCCCTGGGCTTTGAATATCAGCCGATTGCAAAGCGTTATGTTGCCAATTATAAAGATGGAAAATGGGGCAAAGGAGAATTGACGGATAACCCGAATGTCGTCCTCAATGAATGTGCCGGTATCTTGCAATACTGCCAGCAAGTCTTTGAAGGCCTGAAAGCCTATAAGACCAAAGATGGCCGTACGGTCACTTTCCGTCCGGACCAGAATGCCAAACGTTTGATGGACTCGGCTAAACGCTTGGAAATGCCGGCAGTTCCGGAAGATATGTTCATGGAAGCTGTCGACGAAGTCGTCCGTGCTAACAAGGATTATATTCCTCCCTTTGAAAGCGGCGGCGCTCTTTACCTGCGCCCGTATATCTTTGGGACCAACCCGGTCATCGGCGTCAAACCGGCTGACGAATATCAGTTCCGCCTCTTCGGTACGCCTGTCGGCTCTTACTTCAAGAACGGCGTCAAACCGATTACAATCTGCATTTCTGACTTTGACCGTGCAGCACCGCGCGGCACAGGCCATATCAAAGCCGGCTTGAACTATGCTATGAGCATGTATCCCTACATTTTAGCCCATCAGAACGGTTTTGATGAAAACATGTTCCTCGACCCGGCTACGCGTACATACGTAGAAGAAACGGGCGGCGCTAACTTCCTCTTCGTCAAGAAAGATGGCACCCTGGTTACGCCGAAATCGGACTCCATCCTGCCGTCCATTACCCGTCGTTCCCTCATCACGATTGCAACGGATATGCTGGGCATGAAAGTCGAACACCGTCCGGTTAAATTCTCGGAAGTCAGTGAATTTGCAGAAGCCGGCCTCTGCGGCACGGCGGCCGTTATCTGCCCGGTAGGCAAAGTCGTCGACCATGGCAAAGAAGTCTGCATCCCCAGCGGCATGGATGAAATGGGTCCTGTCCTGACCAAACTGTACAAGACCCTGCGGGGCATCCAGATGGGCGAAATCGAAGGCCCGGAAGGCTGGATCCACGAAGTTAAATAATTATATTTACCCATCTACTGCAAACTTAAAACTCAAAAAGAGGCTGTCGCCAATGCGACAGCCTCTTTTTTTATAACAAGCCCAAGCCTTCCAGCAGTATCTTTAAGCCGATTAAGATGAGGACAATACCTCCGATGCGTTCGGCCTTGCTTTTGTAGCGCGTCCCGAAGAGGCTGCCGACTTTTACCCCGGCTGCTGAAAACAGGAACGTCGTTATGCCGATGAGCGTAATCGAGGGGAGAAGATCGATGTCCATGAAAGCGAAGGTGACGCCTACGGCCAGTGCGTCGATACTGGTGGCGATGGCCAGCATGAGCATCGTATAGGGGCTCATGGAGGCATTACAGTGTTCTTCGTCTTCAAAGGACTCTTTAATCATATTAAGGCCGATTGCGCCGAGCAGGATAAACGTGACCCAGTGGTCGTAGGCATCGACCATATCGGCAAAGAAGCTTCCCAATCCATAGCCGATAGCCGGCATCAAAGCCTGGAAAATACCAAACCATAAACCGGCCAGGACCATGTGGCGCCAGCTGATTTTCCCCAATGAAAGGCCTTTACAGATAGACACGGCGAAGGCATCCATCGACAGGCCGACGGCCAGCAACAGTAAATCGAGAATGTTCATTTTTTCCCCTCCAAGTGTAAAATAGCATAAATACAATTTACTTATTATAGGGGATAGGAAAGCCAGTGTCAATAAAAAAGATTGCCAAATCAACGGATTGTGCTACAATACATTTTGTGACAAGAAAGGACGTGAAAATACATGAAATATAGAAAGCGCCATCTTCTGGCGGCTATCTTCAGTGCGTTTACTTTATTTTCCAGTCAGGCCCTGGCCATGTCCGTGGATAACCTGATGCAGCTTGTCGCCAAAGACAGTGCGACGGGCAAGACCATTTCCTGGCAGTCTGACAGCGACCGCAGCGATTACAGTGTGGAATACCGCCACAAGGACAAAGATGATGTCCAGCTGGCATATGTGACCGAAGGGAAAAGACCTCCGATTTATGACGCCGATAATCCGGCTCCCTATACGTACGGTGCCTATATGCAGAAACTGACACCGGCAACGGAATATGAATACCGCATCGTCAATGCGGACGGAGCGACAGACTGGATTACTTTTTCGACGACTAAAGAAGATTTAAATAAATATAAAGTCCTCGTTTTCGGTGACTCCCAGTCTACGGACTACAGCGTCTGGGGGCAGACGGCGCAGATTGCCTGGCAGCAGAATGATGATGCCGCTTTCTTCATCAATATGGGGGATATTACCGATAACGGCCAGGCTTATTTCCAATGGCGGGACTGGTTTGAAAATGCCGATGTCCTGACCAGTCACATTCCCTTTGCCCCGGTCCTGGGGAATCACGAAGCTTACAGCATGGATTGGCAGTTTGCCGAACCCTATACGTATAAGGGGTTATTTGCCGTGCCTTATGGTGGTCCGAAGGACCAGAATCGTCTGGCCTATTCCTTTGATTATGGCGATGTCCATTATGTCTCCCTCAACACAGATTATGAAGAATTGAGCGGCTGGCGGCCGACGATGATGGAAGATGAAGCGGCCTGGCTCGATAAAGACTTAGCTGCTGCCCAGAAAGCTGGTAAACGAGTGGTTGTCCTCATGCATCGTCCGCCTTGGGACAGTCCTTATGATGGAAATCTTGATGTAAACGGGAAATACTTCATGCCGCTCTTCGATAAATATAACGTTCCCTTAGTGTTCACGGCCCATGAACATTGCTATGAACGGACCGTTCCCATTAAAAATGACCAGGCTGCTACGGAAGGGACTATCTATATTGCCACTGGCCGTTCCGGGACGGAATCGTGGGATGGCTCTGTAAAGAAACCGACTGATGTCGTTTATTACAATCCGACGGATATGCCGATGTATTTGACGCTCCAGGTAGAACCGGATGAATTCCGCGTCAGTGCCCTGAAGAACGATGGCTCCCTTATCGATACCGTATCGATTCCGGCTAAATCCACCCGTATCGAAAAGCGGGACGCCGTTGACGGACAGGCTGTCGGAAGCTCGTCGAAAGGACAGAAAAAAGACAAGAAAACGATGAAGAAGGTAAAGAAACAAAAGGTAAACAAAAATAAATGAGCGTCCTTTCTGTGTTTACGTTAGAGTTGTTTTTTAGCGAAAATACGTGTATAATAGACAATCACAGGAAGTAAACAGAAGAGGAGCGAATACGAATGAAAAAATTAGCAAGAAATATGATTCTTTGTGCATTCATGACGCTGAGCTTATCGACAGTCTGCTTGGCGGAAGATACGACGGATACGACGACAGCCGCTGAACCGCAGGCTGCCGTGTCCGTCACGGCAACGACTCAGGCTGCCCCGGATCAGAATGTCGTCGACTGGCTCGATCCGGCTGCCGGCGAATGGTACAGCACCAAAGGCAACCTGGTCATGACTATCGAAGGCAACACTATCAATGGCTGCACCGTTACAGATCCTAAGGACTGCACCTATGACTATCCGCGGACCGGTACCTTTACGGTTCATGAACAGACCGGCGACCGGACAATCAAGATGGACCTCATGGGCCATAAATCTCACCAGTACCTCATCGTCGATAATAAGATGCCTTTACGCCGTTCCCTCAATGCCGACCGCTACGAATCCATTGGCGGTGTATATCTCGGTATGACTCAGGAAGATTTGACGGCTGCCTATGGCCAGCCGGACAGCACCGCAGAAGACCAGGGGACGGACCGCTGGATTTATAATGGCCATCACATGGATGCCTATCTCCAGGGCGGCATCGTCATCGGTGTCCGCATCTATGACGGCAGTGATTTGAAGTTCGACAAATCTGGCCTGACAGCTTCGGATACAGCCGGTGCCTATGCCAAGGCTTACGAATTGGAAACGACGCCGGAAGTCCCGGCAGAAGCCAATGCCATTTCCAAAGCCTATAAACTGCCGCAGGGCGAATACCTGCGCTTTGGTCAGAATTTCGTCCAGCTTTCTATCTAATCGGATAGATACAAACAGCATATCGACTGAAATGGGGCCTCACATGACGGGAATCTTCATGTGACAGCCCCCTTTTCGTTGCATTGTTCTTTGAAATAAGGTAAACTAAAGGTAATTGATTTATATGAATTGCTGTTTCGCTGGCTGGCATGGTTGAGCCTTTTTTTATTGAAAAGATAAGCCGTGTAAATGCAAAAAACAGAGATAGTAAACATGAGGAGAGAGAAAACGTGATTACGACAAGAGACTTAATGGACCGCTATAATATTAAGACCCGCCAGGGCATCATCCAGTTCGTCAAAAAGCATCTGGACGAAATCAACCATGATGGAGAAGAACACGCTACCATGCAGAAAGGCGAATGGGCCTTCGATACCGAAGCCGTCCGCATCCTCGACCAGCTGCGCGGCCTCCACGATCAGGCGACCATTACCGAACTGGAAAGCGAAAAAGTATCCAATGCCCAGCAGGAATCGCACAACCTGCGCATTTTACTGCTCAAAGCCCAGCAGGACCTCAACACAGCCCAGCAGCAGGTCATCACGCTGCAGCAGAACCTCATCGCCAAACAAAATGAACTGTCTGAAGTCAAAGTCAAAGCCTTGGAAGCCCAGCAGAACAAAGACCAGGCCGACGCCTTGCAGAACGAAGTGGACCGCCTGAAAAAAGAAGGCAGCCTCATTGAAGACGAACACAAACAACTCCAGGAAACACTGGCTAACGTCCAGGCCGAACGGGATAAATTGCGCCAGCAGCTGGCTGAAAAAGACAACCGTCACTGGTGGGAATTCTGGAAATAATCATATACCGAGAACAGGGACTATGGTATGGAAACTGAGAGCATGCCGTAGTCTTTTTTTTAAGGCTCCCTTGATAGGGGAGCTGGCTGCCGAAGGCAGTCTGAGGGGTCCCTGGAAAAGGAGATATGCAGTGATGAATAACATTTCTATTCGCTCAGCCTGTAAAGATGATGCGGTGGCTTTGGCCAAAATTTACGCACACTATGTAGAAAAGACGGCTATTACCTTTGAGTACACCGCGCCAGATGCGGCGGAAATGGAACGGCGCCGCCAAGAAATTTCTCAAAAGTACCCCTACTTGGCAGCCGAATCAGATGGCAAGGTCGTCGGCTATGCCTATGCCCATGCATTTTATGGCCGTGAAGCTTACGCCTGGTCAGTAGAATCGAGTATTTATGTTGATGTAAATACACGTAAACAAGGAATTGGCCGCAAGCTGTATGAAGCCCTGGAAGAAGACTTGAAATCCATGGGAATCCTCAATATCAACGCCTGCATTGCCGTACCCCGCGATGAAAAAGACCCGTATGTCACCAACGGCAGCCTGAACTTTCATCAACACCTGGGATATACTCTGGTCGGCCGTTTCCACAACAGTGGCTACAAATTCGACCGTTGGTACGACGTCATCTGGATGGAAAAATTAATCGGCTCCCATACCATTCATCCCCGATTCCCGGCAAAAAATAAGCCCAGACGCTAGATAACGGGAGAATGATTTCAATTCCTCGGTGTGGTACAATAAGGAAAAGTAGGTTTTAGAGTGACCTTGTCTCGCTGTGCTTTCGCGGTTAGAATGGGAACATCGAATCAATACGATAGGTGAGGAGTTGATTGGTTTGCGTTACAGAGGGAAATATTATTGGAGCGTTGGAATGGTTGCGGCTTTGGTGGGGATGATGCTGTCTGGCGGTATGGCACAGGCGGCGGGCGATGGCGCGGCAGTTGCTGCACAGCAGGCGCAGGTGATGGCAGATGAAGCGGCCCATATGGGGGCTTGGCATGATTTCTGGCAGAAGCTGCTCAATCCTCCTCATGCTGTTCCTGATGATTACACGACGACAGTCAAGACGGGTGGCGAAATCGAGCGCAGGTATCTGGCACATGGGCCGCACGGTGTGGCCGTGCAGACCATGAAGGCGCCGAAGCCGATGGAGACGTACGAGATTTACTATCCATCCGACATGACGGAGAGCGGGGAGACTTACCCGGCTGTCATGATGGTCAATGGCTCCGGCACGCTCGCCAAGCGGTATCCGGCCTTGTTCCAGCATCTGGCATCGTGGGGCTTCATCGTCATCGGCAACGAGGATCCGGCCACCGGCAGAGGTACATCGGCCGAAAGCACGGCCGAAAAGCTGCTGGCGCTCAATCAGGACCCGGACAGCATCTTCTATCACCGGATTGACGTGGACCGCATCGGCCTTTCCGGTCACTCGCAGGGTGGCGACGGCGTATTCAACGCCATTACCTCACAGCCGCATCATGCACTCTACCGGACGGCCGTCGTGCTGTCGCCGACGAATGAGCGGACGGCAGCTGCCCTGCGCTGGACGTACGATTCCACGGCGGTCCGCACGCCCATCCTGCTTCTGGCAGGGACGAAGGTGGACTCCATCTCCGTGGCTGATATGAAGGCCCTGTACGCCAAGATCCCCGCACCGAAGGCCATGGCCATCCGCAGTGGCGCGGAGCACGGGCAGATGCTCTATATCGCCGATGGCTACGTCACGGCATGGCTGTGCTGGCAGCTGCGCGGCGATGAGACGGCTGCCAAAGCCTTTGTCGGCGATTCGCCTGAACTGCTGCAGAACGGCTGCTATCAGGACCAGAAGATCACCGGGTTCGACTGAAACAGCGGTCTGCCCGGCAGCCGTGCAATCATCCCGGTGCTGTCGTCCTTCATGCCGCCTCGGTAGTTTCCCAAGCTAGATTTGCTCAAAAAAGTTGTAAACTGCTGTAGGATAACAAGAAGACTATTTATTTCAGAAAGAAGATGTGCATGATGAAAAAAATAATAATTGCTTTGCTTTGTACTGCTGCCCTGTGGGGAGGTGCCTGTGCTGAAAGCCCGTCTTATAAATTGCAAGATGTAACTCCCGATACATTTTCATCTTATTGGAAATTGGGAGAAGCATATTCGGCTGAACGGAATTTAGAAAATCCAGTTATTATGGGCGTACGCTGGAGACGAGCTTTACAGAATTCTCTGGCGGTTATTACCCCTAAAATGATAGTTAGTTATTTGGCTTATTCGCATCAAAAGCGTTTAATCGAAATGCCTTCGAATTTTGAGTCATTGATAGAGAAAAACAACGACATAGTTTACCTGGCTACATATTCCCATTTCCAAACGTCTGGAAATCTTTTTGGGAATGGTCAGGAATTTCCGTCTGTCCCAACTCAGCGTTTATTAATAGAAAAGAATGGTGTCTGGTATCATCCTGTAGCAATGCCTGCAGAATTAGAAACTCTTATGCCACATAGTCATGGCCTGGTGTATTATGGTTTCCCACGCAGTTTAATTTTAAATTATCCTTATACAATTCGTTATATCAATGGTTTTGGTGATCCCATTAACGAAGATATCGACGAATCTAAAATAAAAGAACTCGTGGAAGGAGAACAAGCCTTTTATACAGAAGAAGGCAAGCAGCACTGATTGTGTGGAAAAGCAGTCGTCTGGATGGAAAAAATGATTGGCTCTCCTGTAAGGCTGGGGCATCAATAGTGGACGAAAATATAAGCACATGGTATACTAGATTTCAAGGTTCTGCCTGAAACGGTAGGCGGTTGGCCCCTGTCTTTTTTTAGGAGGGGCTGTATGTGTACCTCTCCAATCCAAACGGAAAGGAGGGGGGGGCGATGACTTTAACGGTAGATTTGTTTATTAGCATAATCTCCTTTGGCTTGTCCGCTTTTGCAATCGGCTACGCCTTAGGTCAAAGTTCAAATAAAACACAAAAATAACCGCCCAGGACTCCAATCTTAAGCGGTTACTTTTGTAACATATTTAACTTTGGGACCAGCCGTCTATCGGCAGGACCCCTTTTCACTTTTATTATACATTTGGGTGCCGGTTCGCGTCAAGGTCGTAAATATAAGAAAAAAGGCCTCCGATTCCTCGGAAGCCTTGATTTTATTGGAGCCACTAATAGGATTCGAACCTACGACCCTCTCATTACGAATGAGATGCTCTGCCAGCTGAGCTATAGTGGCAAGTACTCTTATATTATATTCAAGAGACCTGCGGTTGTCAACACTTTTTTTAAACTTTTCTGATTTTTTTTGAAGAAGCCCATATGGCATGTACGGAAACAGCCCCGCTGGGGAAGGAGGACCTGGCGGGGCTGTTTCCGTGATGATTGTGAAAGGGTTTTAGGTTGTAGTTGGTGAGGTGGTTCTACTGGCCTGGTTATATTATAATATAACATTATAGGGAATTTCTTGAATTGAGGGACTAACTACGGATATTTTACTACCAACACCGGTATTGGCAGACGAATGGAAATTATTTTGAGTTTTTTTGGAAAATGTGTTGACAAGATGGAGAACGTCTGGTAAGATATACAAGTCGTCGCGATGAGGCGATGGCAACGATGACCTTTGAAAACTGAACAATGAACTGAATGAACGCCAACGTGCGAGG